>JBJHBB010000457.1:0-2919 GCA_050485265.1 Rhodothermales bacterium
CGTCATGTGGGTGCACGGTACCTGACTACTCCGCCGAATACCTCGATCCGGGCGCGACTGGCGAGATCGTAGTTGAGTTCGACTCGGAGAATCGGAACGGCGAGTTCCGCCATTCGGTGGCCGTTGTCTTTGTCCTGTCTAGTGGTGATCGCTTCGTCGATACGGTTGAGATCAGAGGTGCTGTCGTCCCCGCACAAATGATCGGCGGGGATCGTCAGGGCGGCGTCCGATTCGACCGATCCGAGGTCGACCTCGGTGCTCTGACGCCTGACCAGACCGTCCGTCATCGATTCATGATGCAACGCGTCGAGGGGAGGGAGATGTCCATCCTGGCAGCGTACTCATTCCCTGAAGGCGCGAACATAACTTTCCCGGAGCGGCCCATCTTTCGCGACGAGGTGGTCTTCATCGTCGTCGAGGTCCCCACGGATATGGTGCACGGCGAACTGGACCTCACGATAGCACTTCAGACCGACGACCGAATCGAGCCGGTGAAGGTGCTCTCTCTGAGCGGTCATGCGCGGTAGACTACCTCACCTGCTGGTAGTAGCCCTGTGGCTGTTCCCCGTGACGGCGGCGGCGCAGGCGTGGACTCCTCCGGCCGGCGAGGGGAAAGTGGGCGTGACCGTGGAGTTCGTCTCAGCAACTTCCTGGTACGACCACGAGGATGTCGTCCAGGACCTCGTAACGTCACAACCCTCCGACGGCACTCCGTACTCCGGCCGATCAGTGATCATCGCGGGTGAGTACGGGATGATCGAAGACCTCTCAGTGGTCGGACGATTAGAGGTCTTCTCAGTTCGGGTAAAAGACGGGAGTGTCGAGCCCGCCGTCGAGCGCTCGAGTACAGACATCCGCAGTGCCTACGCAGGGCTGCGACTGGGCCTTGCTGATCGACTGGGCCTGGGGGCGGCTTCCGCTCTTTCGATCAATCTGGGTGCGCACATTCCTCTCGGGTATCGTCGAAACATCATCCCGTCGGTCGGGACCGGCCAGGTCGATATCGACCTCGTTGCGTCTTATGGTCACACGTTCGTGCCCCTGGCGATTACTGCGCAGGCCGGCGTGGGCTACAGGTTTCGCTCGAGGATGTTTGGCCTGTCCCGGACCGTGTCTTGCAGCGCTCAGTCGCCGGATGACGAAGGTCCGATCTGTATCCCCGAATTCCCCCAGGGCGATTACAGCGACGAGGTCATCGGCCACTTTGGGGCGACCTACGCCCCGATCGAGCGATTATCGCTGCAGGTTTCGGGTGAAGTGACTTGGAGCATCGAACGTCCCGAGATGGCTAACATGCCGGGTGGAATCGTACAAACTGCCGGATTCATTCAGCAGCGCTACGCGAGAGTTGGGGGCGGGGTCGATGTACGCTTGTTCGGTGAGACGTGGCTAACCACGCTGATCAAGGCGACACCGTACGGTCAAAACACCCTCGATTCGTCGCACGTCCTCATCGGGATCGCGTCGCGCTTCTAGCCGCGCGGCGCCGACGTGCCGACTTGCTTCGCTGCCCATTCGGTGAAGCAGGAGTGCGCTGGGGTGACTTTGCAGGAGGCGGATCGATGCGGGCCAGTTTCGCCCGCTCGATCAACGAGGACACGGCGTAGGTCGCGAAGAGACCGAGGGCTCCTAGACCCCCGATAGCTCCGAACAACGTGATCTCGATCGGGCCAAGGTGGAACAGCGGGTTGCCAAGCGCTACGACCAGCGTGTTGATTGCGATCATCGCCAGTCGCGCCTCCGTGGGTCCGAGTGCTCCGAAACTGATCTTGAAGACGTCCCGGGTGATGGTGACGAGGTTCACCAGGATCATCATCAAGTAGTAACCCGCCAGCAGGAGCAGCGCCACCACGAGGGGCATCAGCGGCGAGAGCCCGAGCCCGATGAAGATCAGTAAAGCCGATATCGCGTCACATTGGTGATCGACGAAGAACCCATACCGCTCTCGCTGAATGTTGCGGACGCGAGCAAGAGTTCCGTCCAGAGAATCGGCCCACCAGTGCAGCAAGAAGCCCGCGGACGCGACCCAGAGCCAGTACAAGCTCACGTGGGTCAGCAGATACGAGGCCGCGATAACAACCGCCGCAATGAGGCCCACCACGGACAGCATGTCCGGTGTCACCCAGCCGGGTAGCCGCCGCGCCATGCGTGGAAGCGCCCATCGCTCGAAGCGGGCGAGCGCGATGTCGTTGACGCGCGGTTTGGCCGGCGGCGAATCCATGTATGCAGCACACGTTGTGGGAGCCCGCCCCCCGGTGGCGGCCCGGCGGCGACAGTCGCTACACTACGCTGAGGGCCTGATCAAGGTCCGCGAGCAGGTCCGACTGGTCCTCAACGCCAACGGACAGGCGGATCAGCGAGTCAGATAGGCCTGCAGCGCGGCGGACATCAACGGGTATCGAGCCGTGCGTCATCGAGGCTGGGTGGGAGATCAGGCTCTCCACCCCACCCAGACTCTCCGCGAGAGCAAAGATCCTTGTGGATTGCATGACGCGGACGGCCGTCTCCAGACGATCGTCGGTCAATGTGAATGAGACCATTCCCCCGAAACCACCCATCATCCGTGCCGCGAGCTCGTGACCTGGGTCTGAGGGGAGGCCGGGAAACATCACCTGACTGACTTTCTCGAGCTCCGCCAGGAATCGTGCCACCGCCTCGGCATTCTCGCAATGCCTCTCCATGCGGAGGTGCAGCGTCTTGGTTGCCCGAAGCAAAAGGAAGCAGTCCATCGGCCCCGGAGCTGCTCCCACGGCCTTCACCTGGAAGCGCAGATGCTCCTCCCACTCATCATCACTGGTCAGGACCGCGCCGCCGACCACGTCGGAATGACCGCCGAGATACTTGGTTGTCGAGTGGACGCTCAGGTGTGCGCCCATGGCCAGCGGTTGCTGCAGGTAGGGTGATGCGAACGTGTTGTCC
>JBJHBB010000458.1:0-2918 GCA_050485265.1 Rhodothermales bacterium
ACTGGGTCGTCGGCGTGATCCTGCTGCTGCTGACCCTGTTCTTGTCGTTCACCGGCTACCTGCTGCCGTGGGACCAGCTTGCGCTGTGGGCGGTAACTGTCGGTACCAACATCGCTGGCTTCTCGCCGGTCTTCGGTGAGCAGGTGTCGTTCGTGCTTCTCGGCGGGCTGGAGGTCGGGCCACCGACGCTGCTCCGCTGGTACGTGCTGCACGTGCTGTTCGTACCGTTCATCTTCATCGTCTTCCTCGCGGTCCACTTCTGGCGGATCCGCAAGGACGGCGGGATCTCGGGGCCGCTGTGATGATCCATCAGCTGTCCGGGGCCGCGGAGGGTCGAGCATGAGCGATGAGGTCCAGATGAATCAGGAGGTCTACGACCGCCTGATCGGCGAGGGCAAGAGCGAGCGGATTGCGCGCGCAAAGGCGAAGGCAGCCGCAGTCCGCCAGTCCAAGCTCGACGAAGGGCAGACGCTGGGTCCCCGCCCGGCCGAGCAGGCCTCCTCGGCGCTGGAGGAGTTCCGTTCACAGCGCGGCAGCGGTGGCGGTACGGCGACAAAGACAGCCGCGCCGGCGGACGGCGCCGGCGTCGGCGGTGGTCGACTGACCCCCGAGCAGCGTGCGGCGCGCGTCGCGGCCTCGCTGGGGACGAGCGAGCCACCGTCGATGGGTGTCCCGCCATCGAGCGAGCACACGCACCGCCTGCTTGCACTTGTGCCGCCCTCAGGAATCCAGCAGGTGCAGTCCAAGCAGATGGACAAGGTCTACACCTGGCCCCATCTGCTGCTGGTTGAGTTCGTGGCGCTGCTTGCAATGGGCGCGGTCCTGCTGATCGCGTCGTTCTTCCTGGATGCGCCGCTGGGCTCGCTGGCAAATCCCAACGAGGTTCCAGCAATCAACAAGGCACCGTGGTACTTCATGGGCCTGCAGGAGCTGTTGCGGTACTTCCACCCGATGGTCGCCGGCGTGTCGATTGTTGGCGTGTTCATCGTGCTCATGATGGCCATCCCCTACATGGACAAGAACCCGTCTGCGAAGCCCGAGAACCGCAAGCTTGCAAACATGGCCTTCACGTTCTTCATCGCGTTTTGGGGCGTGCTGACGATCATCGGCTCCTTCCTTCGCGGGGCCGGGTATGAGTGGGTCTGGCCGTGGGTTCAAGGCCTGGGCTTCTCCCTGTAGCACCACCACCTTTCCGAGGCTGACATGACCGAAGAAAACAAGCGAACACCGCGACTCAAGCCGATTGAGCGCCGGACGTTCCTGCGTTACAGCCTGATCGGTGCCACAAGCGCCGGTCTAGGTGGATTCGCTCTGTCCGCGCTCGGATTCATGTGGCCGCGCCTCGGCGATGGCCTGTTCGGCGAGGTGCCGTTGGGCAACGCTGCAGAGCTTGCCGAGGAGATCTCGTCGACTCGTACGCCTATCCGCGTTCCCGACGGCGGCATCTCAATCATCGTGTGGAACCCTGAGACCTCAGGCGCGATGTTTGCCTACGGCGATGACCACCAGGCAATCATCAACGACACGACGGCATTGATGGCAATCAACACGCAGTCGTGCCCACATCTTGGATGCGGCGTGCCGTGGTGCCAGACCTCACAGTGGTTTGAATGTCCGTGCCACGGATCGAGGTACAACCGCTACGGCGAGTGGACCGATGGTCCTGCGCCACGTGGCCTCGACCGCTACCCCTCGTTTATCAACGATGACGGCCAGTTCGTCGTCGACCTCGGAAACCCGCTGACCGGGCCTGCCCGCACAGCAAACGTCCTCGAGCAGCCGCCCGAGGGCCCGAACTGCGTCGACGTTTGAGCGTGGGAGCCCCTAATGCCTGACATGTTCGTGCTCGTGGAGAGTGGCGGGAGCGGTGGAAGCGTTCCGGTCATCATCCTGCTTGTGGCCCTCGTTGGCTTCGGGCTGGCCTACTTCGTGGTCGGTCCCGGGCGGCGCAAGGGGCCCAAGCGCAATGCAGACATCCCACTGGCGATGCGTCCGTACCACTCGGACGAGGAGCTCGAGACGACCGGCCTCGAGCGGGCCATGTCGTGGGGGGTTGCCCTGGCCGTGTTCTCGGCGCTCTTTCTCCCGCTCTATTGGCTCATTGAGCCCGGGCGCATCGAGAATGCTGTGAACACCCAGTATGAGCAGGATGTGGCCACCGGGCGAGTTGAGTATCAGAACGCGTGTGCGTCATGTCACGGGGTGAACCTCGAGGGAGGCTCAGCGCCACATCCGTCTGCGGACATTGATGCGCCGTGGCCCGCTCCGGTGTTGAACAACATCGTTGCCCGCTACGAAGAGTCCGAGATCGTTGATGATGTACGTGAGTACATGTGGCTGACAATCTTCCACGGTCGTGCAGGGACGCCAATGCCGGGCTTCAGCACGGCGGCTGGTGGTATCTACAGCGACCATCAGCTCAATGCGATCATCGCCTACATCTTGTCGGTTCAGACCGGAGAGGTCGAGCCGATCGACACGCAGGCGTTTGTGGGCCGTAGCGGCGATGACATCTTCGGCGCGAATTGCGCCCGATGCCACGGACCGAATGCCGAAGGCTATGTCGGGCCGCAGCTGGTGAATGTGTTCGAGCGATATGGCGGCAACCCTGACGACGAGGCGTCGATGGCACGTGCCCGCGAGGTCGTGCGTCAGGCGATCAATGATGGCCGGCTTGTGCCGGGCAAGGCGCCGATGCCTGCATTCGACCAGACGCTGCCGCCCGGCGCCATCGACGCGGTCGTTGACTACCTGGAGTCGATTCAGGTGACTGGTGGACCGCGCTTTGGCCAGATTGGTGGGCCGACCCCGGTCGCGGAGGAGACATCGTGAACATTGATCTTTTCCTCGCGGTTGAGGCCGCCATCCCGGCAGATCACCCGGCAGCAATCATCGCTGTGCCTCTGGGCATCGTGTTC
>JBJHBB010000459.1:0-2916 GCA_050485265.1 Rhodothermales bacterium
CCCCACGCCTCTGCGCCGGGGTTCATATAGGCAAAGAACGGCTCAGGCAGCCAGTCGCCGTCGATATCGTTGCCCCAGCCCAGTCGCTGGCCCCATTGATCAACCACCTGATGTTGCGCGAACTCCGAGAATCGAGGATGGCTGTACGTCATCCCCAGCACGTTGGTGTGGATCATCACTCGGTAACCGAGCTCGTGCGCGGCGTCCACCATGCGCCTGAAGCCTTCGTCGCCGCCAAGGTCGATACTCGGGCGGTACGACGGGATGCGGGAGTCAACCCCGCCTTCTGCAAAGCCCGGCAGGTAGACCAGCGTCTCTTCGGGGGGATGCTTGGTAGCGAACGATCTCAGGCGTTCGATGGTCGTAGCGAACGTGTGGGCTGGCAGGCCGCGGTCGTTGCGCATACCCCAAAATTCGAGGACGAAGTTGACGTCGGCTGCCCACGCCGGGAGGTGAGGGTGATCCTCAAACGGGACGAGATTTTTCGCCTCTTCGAGCCACCGCCGGTGCCGATGGACGGGCCCTGTCCACGTACCGGTAAAACCTGAGAGTAGCCACTCGCCCCCTACTTCTGTTTTGTCGAGGGGCGCGTCCGCTTCAAAGGCCAGGCCGAGATAGAACTGCTCGGGTGCGTCCTCCACCTTTCCGACACGCAGGACTTTGAAGCGTTGGTCCGCTTCGTGGGTGCGCAGGTAGAGGCCGTCCTCCCGACCGCGCAGGCGGCCGAGTGCGAACTGAGCGTTCCACCAGAAGGGGTATTTGTAGGATAGGCGTACGTCGGCCGGCATGGCACGAGCGAGAGCTTGTCCACCCAGCGCCGGCACGACGACTTCGTCGAGGTCGAGGCCCTCCAAGCACCACTCCACCATCCAGATCGGTTCCGAGCCTCGTGCCGTCATGGCGAACCGGATGCCGTCGGTGTCTGCCGTGATCGAAACCTGAGCTGAGAACTGGCCCTGCCGGTCTTCGACTCGAAAGCTCACTCTATCGAGGTCCCGCTCTAGAGAGGTGACCTTTCGGAGGTGAATTGGGTCCGAGGGTTGGTTTGGACGTCGCACGACGAAGCGCTGGACGCCACGCATCACTGCCTGCCTCTGGCTCTCGAGATGCGTGATCGCCAGGCCCGCCAGTGGGTCCTCGGCGAATTCTAGCCGAACGCCATCGGCCTCAAGGGAAACACCCATTCAACTAGCCCCCACGGCCACTGTCACCGGATCCACGTCGCGCTTGATAACGTCCTGCTTGGGCGTGCCGCGCCTGAAAATCACGAAGTACGTCGCCTCCGGCGCTCCAAGGGGGATGCAGGCGCTGTGCCACACTCCCTCGCCGATGACGACCGCTTCGCCTGGATCGACCTGGAAAATCCTGATGGCCCCATGATCGTCCATTACGGGCAGCAGAAACGAAGCGTCGATCGGAATCAGGACCTCGGGCGTCCGATCGTGCCGCTCCATCCATGTCACGCGCGGCGGCGCGGCGACGTGGACCGTGCAGATTCCGATTTCGGTGGCTCCCTCTACGTGGTAGTTGGCGAGGTCTGACCAGTAGCTGAACGTTGTGTCCGAGGCCGTCGGAAATCCAGTAGGCGATTGTACCACCCACCCAAAGGGCGCGAAGGATGCTGGGGTCGCCTTGCCGTGGTCGAGGAGTGTGGGCACTATTGTAGGCTGCTGGTGGATGGGGTCGCTGTCGGTCAGGCCGCGCTTTTGCCGGGTTCAAATTCTTCGTGCCAGAAGTCTTTCCGCCAGGCGACGGCCTCCAGCTCACGCAACTCTTCCTCGTCGAGCCACGCGCCGTCTCCAGTGGCAGCATTCATTTTGGCCTGCTCCGGGTTGCGCATTCCAGGTATGACTGTGCTCACTGCACGGTGACTCAGTGCGAACCGAAGTGCGTACTCGGCCATTGGCATCTCCGGGTGGCGCCGGTCCTTGATCTCACGGATCGCATCGACGCGGTCGACGACCGCCTCCAGGTTGCCACCCCGGAAATAGTGGCGCCGGACGTCTCCCCGAGGAAAGGTCGTTTCGGTGGTGAACTTTCCCGTGAGCGCGCCCTCGTCGAATGGCACGCGCACAATGACCGCCGCGTCGAGCCGCTCAGTGACCGGGAAGAGGTTCCAGCGCGGGACCTGCTCGAATAGGTTGTAGATCACCTGCACGCTGTCGACCTCCCCGCGGGCGATCGCGCCTATGACGTTTTCGGGTTCCGTGTCAGGGACAGAGACACCAAAGGCGCGGACCTTGCCCTGCTCTTTCAGCCGATGGATGGCCTCAAAATGTTCATCGCGGACATTGAACGGTGCCAGCCACGTATGGAACTGGTAGACATCGAGAGCCTCCCGTCCGAGACGGCGCAGCGAACCCTCGCAGGCTTCGATAATGTTGTCCGGAGGGAAGAGCTCTAGTAGGTCCGCCCCGGGCGGAGGGGGCCACTGCCCGGTGGGGCGCGGCGGCACCTTCGTGGCCACAAACACGTCATCGCTTGGCCGCTCGGCGAGCACGCGGCCGATGATCCGTTCGCTGTGTCCTTTGCCGTAGCCCTGGGCGGTATCGATGAAGTTCACCCCGCAGTCCAAGGCCGCATGGAGCGCGGCCACCGACTCGCGATCGTCCTGAGGGCCCCACATGTCCCCTCCGATCGCCCAGGCCCCGAAACCGATTTCGGATACCTGCCAACCGAGTGAGCCGAACGACCTATAGTTCATCGGTCTGGCTATCCGAAGGTGACGCCTGCTACGAGCAGCACGTTGGCGTACGGCGTGGCCTCACCCGTCCGCACGACCGCGGCCGTGGCCACGTCCCCGGTCAGGCGCTTGAACTCCTCATGGCTTACACGGTCGATCGCGACCCCCGGGAGGGCTTCTTCAAGCTCAGCCAGCAGTCCATTGGGACCACTGACCATCTCCTCGGCCACAAC
>JBJHBB010000460.1:0-2898 GCA_050485265.1 Rhodothermales bacterium
TGTCCCACGCGCCGACGCGGTCGATCTTCTCCTGGAGCTTGCCCTGCTCCTCCATGATCGCGTCGTAGTCGGCGTCCGGCTCGGCGTACTTCGCGCTTACGGCCTCATAGTCCTTCAGCAGCTGCACAGCCTCACCGGCGCCCTCCTCGACGATCTCGCGGACCGTCTTACTCTCGTCGAGCTCCGGCTCCTGGGGGAGGTACCCGAAGGTGATCCCCTTCTGCGTCTGGATCTTGCCGTCGTACTTCTGGTCGATCCCCGCGATGATCCGCAGCAGGCTCGACTTGCCCGCGCCGTTCAGGCCCAGCACGCCAATCTTGGCGCCGTAGTAGAACGAGAGGTAGATGTCCTTGAGGACGAACTGACCGGGGCGGTACTGCTTGGAAACCCCGACCATCGAAAAGATGATCTTGTTGTCGCTCACGAGGCGGGCGTGCTGGCGGGAAAGCCCGCAAGCTATGCCTGCCCCACTGGCTCTAGCCGGGAATCGTGGTTGAAGTATCGGGGACCGAGCGAGTCCCGCTCAGGTCCGAACTGGTAGATCTAATTCCGCCTGATCCGATACTCAGACGGCGGTTCGGCACCGAGCAGGTGCCTCACGAAGTAGTCCCAGGTGATCCGCAGGTTGTACGGCTCATTGGCGTATCCGTGGCCTCGGTTGGGGAAGACCATGAGATCGAAGTCCTTATTGTGCCGGATCAGCTCGTCTACCAGGAGCAGCGTCATCGCGGGGTGGACGTTAGAGTCCATCGTGCCGTAGGAGATCAGCAGCTTGCCTTCGAGCGAACCAGCGAAGTTGTGAATCGCCTGGTTGGTGTAAGAGTCCGTCCCGTCCTCGTCTTTCACCAGCGGGCCGTGCCACTTCTCACCCCAGTAGTACGTGTACCCGCGGTTGTCGAGGTTGCCTGCACTCGCAACGCCAACCTTGAAGAACTCCGGATGCAGGAGCATGGCCGCGGCGGTCGCGAAGCCACCCCCTGAATGGCCGTACATCCCCGCCCTGTCGAGGTCGATAAAGTCGTAGCGCTCGGCGAGTTGCTGCATGACCGCGATCTGATCCGGCAGACCGTTGTCGGCCATGTCGCCGTAGTAGTACGTGTGGAAATCGACCGAGCGTAGCGGGGTACCGAGAGCGTCGATCTGCACAACGATGAAGCCGAGTTCCGCGAGCGCCTGCGGGTTGCCGCGCCGGCCCGGCTGGAAGCGGCGGTCTCCAATGCTTCCCACCTGCGGACCCGGATAGATGTGGTTGACGATCGGGTAACGCTTGCCGGGATCGAAGTTGGACGGCCGATACATAACGCCATAGAGCTCAGTGACGCCGTCACGTGCCAGGCCGGTGAACGACTCGGGCATGGGGAAGCCGGTCTCGAGTAACTCGGTGATGTCGGCTCGCTCGAGGTCGAGCGCGCTTCCTCCGTTCGCCTGATACAGCCGGGCGACCGCCGGCTCGTCGATGCGCGAGAACGAGGTAACGAAGTGCCGGCCGTCCGGTGAGAAGTTGACAACGTGGTCACCGTCCTCTGGAGTGATGAGGGTTATCTCGCCCGAGTCCAGCGACGCTCGGTACAGGTGCCTGTGGTGGGGATCACGCTCAGCCTCTCGACCGACGGCGGTGAAGTAGACGTGCCCCGCACGCTCGTCGAGATGCATCACTCCGGCTACGTTCCACTCTCCGGAGGTCAGCGGACGGATGAGGTCGCCCGAGGCCAGATCGTACAGGTACAGATGGTGCCAGCCTGATCGCGGTGAGTGCCACACGAACTGGCCTCGATCGCGCATCACCCTCCAGTTGGGCACGCCGCGGACATCGGCGCTGGACTCGAAGAACGGCTCGACGGTCTCCTCGAACACGTCCTCGACCTCGCCGGTCTCCGGATTTGCCAGTCGCAGCGTGACCGTCGAATAGTCGCGCGAGGTCGAGACGTAAGCGAGGTGCTCGCCATCCTCGCTCCACTCCACGTCAGCCAACTGCCCGCCACGAAGCATGCCGCAGCACGAGGACGTTCGCTGATGATCGCGCTCTGCCTGGAGGGGGACCATCGACCGCTGCTCTACGTCCAGCACGACCCACTCGTACATCGGTACGATGGTGTCGCCGGGTAGAGCGTACGGGTAGGTCATGAGCTCCGGTCGGCCCTCCTCTGTTCGCCAGAGGGGCATCTCACCGACGCCTCGTTCGTCGAGACGATGCGTGAAGATGCGCCGGGAGTCGGGCGACCACTTGATCGCCGGGCCGTCACTGCGGCGCCAACCTTCGCTGTCGGTTGCATAGCCGTAGAGAGCCTCTCCGTCGTGGGTTAGCTGAATCTCTTCGCGTGTGTCGACTTGCTGGACCCACAGGTTGTGGTCGCGGCGAAAGGCGACCATGTTACCATCTGGGGACGGAATCCCGGTCTGCACGTCCTCCTCGTCGCGGGGGTACTGCTCGCACTGATAGCCCTGCATCTCGCAGACCCACGAGCGGTCTTCGATGTCGAACTCGAAGGTGACCTCACCGGTCTCCGGGTTGCGGACCAGCCTGCCCAGTGGCGGAAGCTGGATGCCCTCCAACTCTTCGTCGAGCACCTCGGCAAGTGATGCGGTGAGACGCTCGTGATCGAAGGCGCGCTCCCTGGTGCGGGTGTCCGGATCGACGATGATGAACTCCGTGCCGTCGGCCGTGCGATTGCGGTACCAGAGTCGGCCGTCCTCCAGCCACTCGAAAGTTGAGGGAGAGTTGTAAACGAGCGGATCAACGTTCCATCCGAGCATGCGCTCGGCACGCTCATAATCGCCCGCTGTCAGGACCGAAGGCGCATACGGCTCCGGCTGCTCGGATTGCTGGGCAAGTACCGGACTGCCGACGAGCGTGACGAAGGCACACAGTAGTCCGGCGCGAAGAAGTGACGTCATTGG
>JBJHBB010000461.1:0-2888 GCA_050485265.1 Rhodothermales bacterium
GTGCTGCGCCAGCTGCGACAAGGTCGGCCGTTACGCGGGTCCCCATCGTGGGGGGCTGGCCTACCATCGCAAGGTAGCCGTGGTAGACGAGCAAGCCTGAAAGGACGACGCCCCACACGCTCCATAGCAACGCGCGGCGCAGGCGTCCGCCGGCGAGCAGCGGGCGCCCCTTCAGCCGGGTGAGCAAGGGGAGGTGCACGGTGGTCAGGGGTGCCTCTGCGGATCGGGCGGGGCCGGCTTAGGGTGCCGGAGGCCCGCATATCGCGAAAGTGGCCCTTGAGGTTGCAACTCGGACACCTCGCGGGCCAATCGGTCGAATATAGCCACCACAGACCGGACTCTCGCTCGGAGTGGGTAGCCGCAACCATGCAATCTCAATCACATGGCGATCGGACCGCGAGATAGCTTGGGAGGCTCAATCCACACCTGATCCATGGCTACGCTTGCCCTCACAGTTGCTGTGCCCGAGAGGTATCACGAGTTCATAATCGCGGAGCTGGCCGAGATCGGTTTCGAGTCTTTCGAGGAGGCGACCTCTGAACTGATAGCGTACGGTCAGGCCTCGATCTGGGACGACGTTTCGCGCGAGCACGTCGAGCGCTGGTTGCGCGCAGTGGACCTTACACCGCAGCTGAGGGAGGAGATCATCCCCGACACCAACTGGAATGCGCTCTGGGAGTCATCGATTCAGCCAATCTCCGTCGGGCCCTTCCTCATCAAGCCATCATGGCATCCTGACGACGGCAGCCACCCGATCGTGCTCGAGATCGACCCGAAGATGGCGTTCGGGACCGGTTATCACGAAAGCACGCGGCTCGCACTCGGTTTACTGGCCGAAGCAGTAGGGGCGGACGATTCCGTGCTCGACGCAGGGTGCGGGACCGGCATTCTTGCTCTGGCAGCACTCAAACTTGGCGCTCGCTCGGCGCTCGGCTTTGACATAGACCCCTGGTCCCGCGTCAACGCGTACGAAAACGCAGAGCGGAACGGTCTGGCTTCCCGATTCGAGGTGAGGGAGGGTTCGATGGAGGTCGTGCCCGAAACGGGTTTTGACATCATCCTGGCGAATATCACCCGGCAGTCGCTTCTGGGCATGCTGGCCGACCTGACCGCTCGATTGAATCCCGCAGGTCGGCTGGTGATGGCCGGTCTTCTGGTTTCGGATCGAGCTCAGATGCTGGAGGCCGCTGAGACGCACGGCCTACGCCTTCACGAGGAGGCGTCCGAGAACGAGTGGTGGGCCGGACTGTGGCGGCTGCAGCCAGCGAAGGAGGACTAGCCAGTCCGCTGGTTCGCGAGCCACCGCAGGGCGAGGCCGTGCCTTAGGCCGCGCGGCGAGGCGATCAACCGCTCGGCGCTGAAATGGTCGATGACGGCCGCGACGATAAGGACCCCCGCGGCGAACACGTCCGACCGGCCCGCCATGAGGCGTGGCTCCAGAGCCAGCACCTGTTCGGGGGAAAGCGTCAGCAAGCGGTCACGCCACGCGGCCACCTCACTGGCACTCAGAGTCTCTCTGCGATCCTCGGTAGCGACGGCGGCTAGCGCGCGAACCGTCCCTGACGCACCGATTACCGTCGCATACACATTGCCGGGGATCGTCGAAAGCCGTTCCAGCACAAACTCGCCGGCTCGCTCCACGTCGCGGTTGCTCGGCGGGATCGTGTCGAAGAACCGCTCGGTGAGACGGACCGCGCCCGCATCCAGGCTCCACCGTCGAGCTGGGCCGCTTGCCGCCGAGCCAATGATCACTTCAGCGGATCCGCCGCCGACGTCCAGCACCACAACGTCGTCCTGGTCGTGATACGCGGACACTGCACCGAGAAAGGAGCATTCGGCCTCCTCCTCACCGGTCAGAACGTCGATCTCAATGCCTAACTCCTTCCGGACCCTGGTGATGAACTGTTCGCGATTGCACGCATCTCGCGTCGCGCTGGTTGCCCCGGTGCCTACGATGAGGGCCCCCGACTCGGCAGCGATCGCGGCATAATCCGTGAGCGCGTCGATCGCTCGTTGCATGGCCGGCTCGGAGAGCTTCAGGGCGGCATCGACCCCTTCACCAAGCCGAACGAACCGTTCTTCGTCCACGACGGTGACGAGATCGCCATCAACTACGTCTGCGACGAGCAACAGCGCCGTGTTGGTGCCAAGGTCGATGGTGGCGATCCGGCGGTCGGGAGCAGTCTCAGCCATCCTCCCGGGCAGCCTCCACCAGCTTGTGGTAGGTTTCTCGCAGGGCCTCGGGGATGACCTTCACGTCCGCAATGGTCGCCATGAAGTTGGTGTCGCCGGTCCACCGGGGGACGACGTGAACGTGCAGGTGGTCGGGAAACCCGGCACCGCCGGCCGCTCCCTGATTCATCCCCACGTTGTAGCCATCGGGCTGGAGGGCGCCGTCGATCCACTTCATGCAACGTGCAATGGTGGAGGCAATTTCAGCTTGTTCATCCGCAGACAACTCGCGGAACGTGGCCACACGTCGAAGTGGCAAGATCATCACGTGGCCGTTGTTGTACGGGTAGAGGTTCATCACCACGAACACGTGCCGGCCGCGCCACACCACGAGGTTCTCGTCGTCGTGCTCCGGGTTCGCCGCGATCTCCTTAAACAGGCGCGAACGATCTGCTTGCGAGCGGTCATCGTTTGGCGCGGAGACGTGCACAGAGCGCCAGGGGCTCCAGAGTTGATCCATTTCTGTGATCGGGGAACGGATGGTGGGGCGAAGGCTTCTGAGCGCCGGGCGCGCCGACCTGCAATCTACCCGACCGATGGGGCTGATCGACCTTCACACGCACACGACCTTCTCTGACGGTCGGCTGTCGCCGCCTGGCCTGGTGGAGAAAGCCGCCATTCGCGGTCTGGCCGGCCTCGCGGTAACGGATCACGAC
>JBJHBB010000462.1:0-2888 GCA_050485265.1 Rhodothermales bacterium
CCCCTGACGAGGGGTATCTGACCGAAGGGCATGAACCAACACGTCTGGCCGAAAGTGCTCGCTGTACCCCGTCTTGTGACGTGTGGCGTCTCGCTCTGCCAAGATCGCAACGCTCGGATCCAGGACGACGATGCGAGGCTCGAGATTGGAGAGAGCGCGTGTCACGCGAACGAAGTCGTCACCGATGAGGATGTCCTGGTACACGGTAACGAAGCCCGCTGCAACGAACCGGCGAACGACATCCATCGCTATGTCTTGTCGCAGATGGAGTTGAGCGACAGCCTCCTGGCTGAGCACCGGTCCCATTTCGGCCCCACCCTTGGCAATCATCCTCAGAAATGCATCACCGCCAACATGTGCAGACTTCTCGAAGCGCTGCGTCAATGCGTTGGCAACGGTAGACTTGCCCGCGGCCATGGCCCCCGTGATCACGTAGAGAAGCGGTTTCACACCTCGATGTTGCCCGATGAAGGCTCCAGGAGCATAGGAGCACGTGCAGACGAGCCGACGTCTGCATCGTGACAGCCGTTCATACGACCTTGAGACAGCGATGGACCGGAGTTCGACACCACGTCGGTGGCTTGAGGTTCAGCGCGTTCAGGACGCGCTTCGTCTCGCCCTCGATCACGCGGATGATGTCCTCGCGCTGGCCCCCACCTGACGGTTGGTCAAAGGTCGGCTGCAACTGGTCGAGTTCTGGGCGAGCACAGCGCCCACCGAGAAACCTTCGATGGGCGCTTCTCGCGTCTGTGGCGGAGAGGGTGGGATTCGAACCCACGATACGGCTATAAACCGTATACCCGCTTTCCAGAAATCCCAGCCATGACCGTGAGCGGTCGTACAGCGCCGCGAATGGCGTGCACGACGGCCGGGGCGCCAGGCGGGCACCGCTGAGAACCGTCGAGCGTCATCGGTGTGGCTACCGATTGGCTACCGGTGACCGAAGACGCTCGAACCGTTGGCGCACATTCCGGCACACATCAGTCCCTGCCGCGCTGCCACATTGTGACTCGATGGCTCGTCTTGCAGAACTTATGGTGAGGCGTCTTCGGCGTGAAGTACCGCCCGCACTCCGGCTTCTCGCACCGCCGGATCGCCTGGCCGCGTTCAAGAAGGCCGGCGAACCGGATGTAGGCCGCGCCCAACGGGTTCACGGCCGTCAGGTGCAGCCGAGGCGCCAGCGCTTCGGACGCTCCGTCAGGTTCGAACGGTGCGAAAAGCAAGACGCGGGCATGTTGATCGAGTTCGCGGGCAATGAGCTGCTCGACTGCGATGCGCAGAATCCACCGGTTGCGTAACTCGGGGCCGCCGAGAGCGGCAACGCGGTGCAGACGACCATCCATCATGGACACTTGCTGAAGATAAACGGCTCGCTCAAGAGGGTCCAAGACGTTGTACTCCCGCTCACCCGCGTCGATCAGGCCCTCGATGGTCGCCGCCGCGCCCGTCTCTGCCAACCGCCACAACTCGGTGACGTTGCGTAGATGCGTAAGCGTTTCCCGAATGTCTCCCTCCTGTACGGCCCACGTGAGCTGCCGATCGCGTATCGCGCCTCGGTCCTTCAGGATCGGGAATCCCCACCGTGTCACGAGCGCCAGAAGCCCATCTCGATCAAGGTCGTAGGTCAGGAGATCCTCAAGCAACTCGGGTGCGCTCATTGGGTCGTAGTTCCGCTGATCCGCCGATGGTACTGGGCACAGCGCCGGTCCGAGCCGGGGGTCAAGGTCCTCGGTGCGGCCCCAACGCGGCCGCTTGATGGGTTCGGCAGGTACCCACTCGTACGCCTCACAAACAACGCCGATACCGGTTGTTGGGAGCGGAGTGAGCATTACGCATAGTTTACGCGGCGGCACCGGCACGCGTTAACGATTCGCGGCACACTTGTACAGAACCGGTTCAAGACACCCACCCTGGGAGGAGCTGAAAGCCAACATGATTGCCACGTTGCCAGACAACAAGATCGCGCTGAGCATCGCCGAGAGCGCTCAGGCACTCGGAATCGGGCGCACGAAGATGACAGAACTCATCAACGGCCACGAGGTCCGTAGCGTCCGCATCGGTCGGCGCGTCCTGGTACCTCGAAGCGCACTCGAAGAGTTCCTCGACCGCAAAGCGGCCCCATGAAGAAGCCGGCCGCATCGCATCGGCCGGCCACCTCGTCTCCTCACCCGGAGAGTATCAGCGTAACCCACGAGACGAGGAATCGTACGTCCGCTTGCGCCAGAAAACTTCGAGCGGTATGGGCGTGAGGCGCGCCCATGAAGCGTGATGACGGCCCGAAGAACAACGCGTTGCCGATGTTCGTCCACTCGAAGGTGGATGACCTCGACCTCGACGTGTACGCGTTCCGGATCCTCGGTGCCATGTGCCGTCGCGCCGGCGACGCGAATGGCGTGTTCTGGGAGAGCGTCGTGACCCTCGCCGAACGCACCGGCATCAGCCCAGCGAGGACACGTAAGGCGGTCCGCGACCTCGAGGCAGCGCGCCTGATCTTCGGAACCCAGCGAACGGGACGGACCTCTGTCTATCGTGTCAGCTCAACCGACGAGCTTCCGACACCTGAGCCGCGCCCCACCAGCGCACGTCGCGATGCTCCACAGACAAAGCCGCCGACCCCGGCCGGCCGTGAGGCCGTGGATGCTCGAAGCGAACCAACCCCGACACCAAGCATCGGGGTTGGAGGGGGCACGCCAATACCTGGTAGCGGGGTACCCCGACACCACGAATCGGGGACCCCGACACCTGGTATCGCCAAAGGTTCTCCCAGAAGTTCCTCCCAAGAAGGTACTCCCTTCTCTCTCCCCAAACCGATGGAGCGCGAGCCAAGCGACGAACCGACCGACGCGCGGCATACGCCGCGCAGAGAGAGGGACGACCATCCCAAGAGG
>JBJHBB010000463.1:0-2877 GCA_050485265.1 Rhodothermales bacterium
CGGTCTCTCGGCGCGCCAGGTCGTTCCAGGGTTCGGCGCCATCGGCAGTCCCGCGATGGTGCTCATCCTCCCGGCGTTCTTCATCTGGGCTGCTGGTTGGGTCCTGCCTCAGTCAGGTCTCGACCACGGTCGCCAGCCGATGCGGGTCGTCTTCCTGACCCTCTTGGCCTACCAGCTCGTGTCCTTCGCCGTTGCCTCGAGTCGGACGCTCTCGGAGCTGGAGTCGAGCGGTTCCATCAGGGCTCTCCTGACGGCCTTCGCCATGGCCGGCGTGGGCCTGCTCGTCGCCGACGGTGTGCGCGACGAGGCCCGGCTCACCGTTCTCCTGCACCGGCTCGTGAAGGCCGTGACCTTCCTCAGCGTCTTCGGCATCGTCCAGTTCTACACGCGGGCTCCCCTGCAGTTCCTCGTTCCGGGGCTCCAGTGGAACCGACCCCCGGTCGCGCTCGCGGATCGAGGACCCTTCGCTCGCCCCGCAGCCACGACGCTGCACTCGATCGAGTTCAGTGTCGTCACGGCCGCCCTCCTGCCACTCGTGATCCACTTCGCCCTCTACGCGCCCTCGATCCATCAGCGTCGCAACGCAGCCTTCGCTTGTGCCCTCGTCGCCCTGGCGATTCCGCTCTCAGTCTCGAGATCCGGCGTCGTGAGCATCGTGCTGGCGCTCGCCGTGCTCTTCGCAGGCTGGCGGGGCAGGCGACTCGCCAATGGTCTGCTCACGATCTGCGTTGCTATCCCGGTCTTGTGGGCAACGGTCCCAGGCATCGTCGGAACCCTCATCGGGCTGTTCACGGACACTGACGACGATCCGAGCGTCCAGGCGAGGATCAACCGTCGCCCCCGTGTGATGGAGCTCCTCCGACTACGGCCGTGGCTAGGGCTCGGGAACGGCACGTGGAGCACCGAGGAGTACTTCCTGGTCGATGTCGAAATCTACGTCACGTCGCTGCAGCTCGGCCTGGTCGGGATGGCCATGATCGCGCTGACGCTCACGGTAGGGTTCCTGCTGGCGCTCTCGGTGCGAGCGCTCCCCTCGGCCTCGGAGTCGAGCAGACACCTCGGACTGGCCCTGGCTGCGGGTATCGCCGGAATCAGTGGCAGCCTGATCACGTTCGATACGTTCCACTACCGGATCCTGACGGGCACGCTCTTCCTGCTCCTCGGCGCCGCTGGCGCCCTGTGGAGGATTCACGGCGGCTCGGAGTACGCTTCCGCTGCGTTGGGAGCCCGCCGATGGCGACCGACTCGTCCGGCGATGAGCGACGGCGGGGTGCACACGTACCCAGCCGACGAAACGCGGGGGCCCTCATGACACTGGCGCGGGAGCGCCTTCGCCGAGTCGCATCGGTTCTGGCTCCGGAGCGGGCACTCGCCGACCGGTTCCGCCGCCGCATGTTGCGCGACCTCGGAGTGTCGGTTACCGAGGAGACCGGCCGCACGGTCCTGAGGACGACGTTCGGCTCACATTGCCGTGTTCGCACGCCGATCTTCCTCATCGATAGCCATGTGGGCAACCGCTCCTACATCGAAGCCCATTGCCGCATCGGGAGCACGACGATCGGCAAGTTCTCCGCGATCGCAGCGGGCTGTCATATCGGGCTCGCAGAGCACCCCACAACGCGCGCTGCGTCGACCCACCCGATCTTCTATCGGCGTGATCCAGCGCGGTCGTTCGACTTCGCGGACCGCACGTATCGGGAAGAGGTCACCCCAACCCACCTTGGTCACGACGTATGGATCGGTGCTGGTGCCATCATCAAGGGCGGCATCACAATCGGGGACGGCGCCATCGTCGGCGCTGGCGCTGTCGTGACGGCAGACGTACCGCCGTATGCCGTGGCAGCGGGCGTACCAGCCCGCGTTCTCCGGTTCAGGTTCGAACAGGATGAGATCGCGTTCCTTCAGGAAGTCAGATGGTGGGACTGGAGCGAGGCCCTCTTACGTGAGCACCACCGAGCGTTCCACGACGTGGCGACACTGCGTGCGCTCGTGGAGCACATGTCGATCCGCGACTGAACGCCGCTGACCGGTACTCGACGTCCGTCAGACGACATCCCAGTCCGTCACCGAAGAGCCTGCCTCATGAGGGCCTTGCCACGACGGGCGAGCCGGACGAGGGGCCACGAGCGCCCCCAGGCCCGGGCACTCCTCGCCATGTCGGCATACTCCAGTGGTACGCCTTCGGGGAATCGCTGTCGCAGCAGTCCAAGCGCCTCCCTTCCCTCCCCCTGGCGCGCGAGCCTTCTCGCTTCCCAGACCGTGTGCCACTCGACGAAACGCATCAATGTCGGCTGGTGGGAAGAGGGACACTTCTCCACAAGCTCATCACTGTGACGGATGTGGGGCGAGACCGGATAGGGTGCTGAGCGGCCTTCCGCGAGTTCGCTCCCGTCGATGTTGCGCCAGAAGAGCGGCTCCACAATTCGGTAAACAGGGTAGCGCATGATGACTTGCAGGTAGAGGTACGAGTCCTCGGCATATGTGCAGTGCGAGCGATCAAAGAACCCGCCGAACTCGTCAAACACGGCTCGACGCATGAGCACTCCGCTGTTCGTGAAGAAGGCGGCGGAAGCCCGGAGCAACGAAGGGTCGATATCCGTCGGGCATCGCCACACCCCAGGTTCGATCCCGTCTGCGACGGCGAACGGCATCTTCTGTGACCACGTGCCTCTATAGGAATGCGTCGCGGCCACGACGCAATCTGGGTGTTCCTCGAGTGCTCGGAGTGTCACCTCTAGGAAGCTGGGAAGCCATCGATCGTCGGCGTCCAAGAAGGCGAGGAAGGGGGCGCTGCCGTAGCTCGCACCGTGGTTCCTGGCGGGCCCTGGGCCCGCGTTTCGTTGGGTCACGAGGCGGATTCGTTCATCGCCCTCCAGT
>JBJHBB010000464.1:0-2849 GCA_050485265.1 Rhodothermales bacterium
CTCGCTGTTGATGATGTCGCTGACGTCCGGGAAGATCGCTGCCCGGCCCGGATGCTCGAGGAATCCCGGCTCCAGGTAGTTCGCGTCGCGCAACAGCGAGATCAGGTTCGGCACCTGCGTCACGCCGCTGTCCACGGCAAGGCGCACGTACTCCTCGTCGAACGGCTCGTCCTGACCGATATGTGCAAGGATGTCGACACCCGCACGCAGGAATCCCCGCGACGGCTCGACCTGATACGAATGCACGAACGAGCGCAGCCCCTGTCGGCGCGCCTCTTCGATGACGGCGCCGTAGATGTGCGGCTCGATGCTCGGCTGCCCGGGGTTCCCCACCCACATTTTGACCAGATCCACGGGCATCTCGTGCGCCTTTCGCTGAACGGCGCGACGCGCCTCCTCCTGCGTGGCTGGCTTGTGCGTCAACGGATTCTGCGACTGGAAGCCACCGTCGATGGTGAAACCGAAGCCGCCGTGATACAGGCGCGCTCCACCGACCTTGCCGGCACGCTGGTCGCGAACGAAGTCGCTCATCGGCGGCCAGTCCTGCCCCAGCGACGCGGTGTGCACGACGCCGAAATAGAGGTACGCATTCGCGTCGCGCTGCGTCGTCTCGTAGGAGTAATACTGCGGGTCGTACTCCATGCCGGAACGGCGCCCGACATGGCCGTGCAGATTGAAGATCCCCGGCATGATCGTCTTCCCCGAGACGTCGATGCGGCGCGCACCCTCGGGCACATCCACCTCGCCGCGCGTGCCGATCTGCACGACACGGCTACCCTCGAGGATCAACACGCCGTCCTCGAGCGCCTGATCGGACACCCCGTCGATGATGCGTGCGCCCTCGAGCACGGTGGGCGCCTCCTCCTGTGCGACGAGCGCTCCCGCGGCGAAGAGGCTTGCGCAGCCCGCCAGGAGCGCGGCCCTGAAGCCTGCCGGCGACCTTTGAACACCCGCGCCGCGGGCTCGTTCGGCTTGATACGTTGTCAACACTGTCCCCTTCCTCTAGTCGTCGGCTCGTTCTTCGAATCCCGGCTCGCTCGTCCCGGCGAAAAGACGCTGGCCGGTCTCTGCGAGAACGACGGTGCGTGCATTCGCAACGAGGCGCCCGTCGCGCGCGAGCGTCCCGGTGACCGTTACCAGATCCCCGATCTGCAGCGTATCGCGCCGCCATCCGCGCCGCTGCAGACCGTTCGGGCTTCCCATCTCCCAGCCCCAGTTCTCCACCTCGTCGGCTTCTTCGTCGACGACGACGTCGATGTAGAAGTACACGTGCGGGTTCTGCCAGTTGACCTGCGTGACGATGCCGGTGAGCTCCACCACCTGGTTGGCATCGAACTCCGCGGCAAACGAGTGATGCGTCCACGCCCGCCCCGGCAACAGCAATGTCGAGAGCGCCGCGCAGGCCACCGCCCGACTGATTCCTTTGCGCATGAAAGTCCCTCCGATTCCTCTCGAAAGATGAGTCCGCACCCGTCCCGGTCGACGCGTGTGGAGAGTCATTCGGCCCCCTGGTTCATGAGCGCACGGATCCACTGATTGTTCTCCATGCAGATGTACTCCATGATCTCGCCGTCGGGGTCCCAGACGATGTCGAAGCCGATCTTCCACGGTTGCGTGTACGCGCCGGGGTCGTCGATCGTGGCTTCGTAACTCAGCGTGTGCAGATCCGTGCGTGTGATCCGCTCGGTAAGATGCAGCTGCTCGGTACGAGGCTTGCCGAACATGTCGAGCCAGTGCCCGTCATTGAATCCGACCGTCTCCACCACCAGGGTATCCCCCTCCCAGCGACCCACCGCATAGCCCTTCCACGAAGGTTCCGGCTCCTCCGGCAAGGCCCGTCCGTCGGTGTAGATGATGCGCCAGATGTGGGTTGCGCCTTCGAAGATCTGGATGATTCTGCCCTGCTCCGGAAGCTGGATGAGCTCCATCGGGAAAGGCGTGGTGAAGAGCCTCGGCCCGGACGGCGGAAGACACAGCCCCTGTGGATCGTACAGCGACAACGACTCCTCGCGGAAGCCCGCCAGCGCTTCGGCCCACGGCTGGAAGGGGATCTCCTCGGGCTCGATGAGGATGTCCCGATAGTCCTGAAACTGGCGGGGCAGCCAGTAGCCGCGGTTCGGCTCGACCGGCCCCAGGTTCGGCGTACCGTCGGCAAGTCGCGGCGTGGCTTCCCGTTCAGCCGGCGGCGTCGGCATGGGCCCGGAAGCTTGCGCGAAAGCCGCGGGACTCCACGCAACCGTCGCGAGCCCCGTCGCCGCCGCGACGGCCATGATCGTTGCGAACGCCCCGGCCGTCCGGCGCCGCGCCATCCTGCTCGAACTCATCGTTGTCTCCTGTTGCTGCGTTCGTTTCCGTCGCGGTCCGCAGGCGGCATCTTCGCACCGGTGGTCCACGCCGGCTCGTCGCCGATCCGCACCGCCTCTGCGTCTCGGTGACTCGTGTGCGTGCCTCCCCTCTCGGCAGAGGGGAGGCACACACGATCCGTCAGTAGTTGAAGTTGAGGCTCAGGGAGTAACGGCGACCGAACGCGTCGTAGTTGTTGTTTACCGCCTGGCTGCCTGCGAAGTGCGTGCTGAAGGAAGGAAAGATCGGCGGATCACGATCGAAGAGGTTGGTGACCTGAAGGGTCACGCCCCACTCGCTGCCGCGAAGCTCGCCGAGGTAACCGACGTTCAGGTTGGTCGTTCCGTACGAGCCGACCCGATTCCAGCCCTCCTCGATGTGCACTCCCTCCACCCAGTTGATGTTGCGCAACACGCTGCTGCGGTAGCGCTGAGTCAGACCGACCCGGTAGGGGCCTGCGCTGTAGTTGACGCTCGCCATGGCGGTCGCCTTCGGCGTTCCCACGC
>JBJHBB010000465.1:0-2845 GCA_050485265.1 Rhodothermales bacterium
GGTTAGGACCGACGAGGCCTTGATTGACCAAGTTCGCGCTCAACTTGAGGAGAATAGGTTTCCCCTCTATGTCGCAGAATCCGAATCGCTGCAGAAGCTCACGCGCATCAACCAGAGCGGCTACCTCTCCCGTGGCCTTCGCAGTCTTGCTAGCGTCCATGGAGGGCTGGTGGTGTACGGCCACTCACTCGCCCCGAACGACGACCACGTCTTCGAGGCCGTTGCCAGATCGAAGGTGCAGCGTATGGCTGTATCGCTATACGGGGACGCCGCCAGCAGCAGCAACCAAGCGATAATTGAGAGGGCGAAGAGTCTCGAAGGGAGCCGACAGGGCGGCGGCCTGCAGGTCGCCTTCTACGACGCGGAGTCGGTTCGCCTGTGGGAGCCCGTACTTCCCGGAGCGTGACAGAAAGAGCTGCACTAGCGCGGAAGATCAGATCGCGGTACGAGTGCCCGGTCTACACGCGAACACCCTTCTCGCCGCGAGGACACCGTGACATGAGGCGGCACCAAGGCCGTCGTCCTGATCCCCGAACGCAGTTGTGCGCGGCTCATCCCCGAAGGTGAGCCACCCGTAGTCACGGCTTCGGACGGGTGACATCAGCGATGGCGGATGCACTCGGCGGAGCACGAAGACGGACCATGACTAGGAGCGCGCGAGTCGTCCGGTGGAGTGTCGCTCGCGCTCGTTCGGCCGAATCCGTAGGTTCACGCCCATCGACGCGCCACCGACGGCGCGCTGCCAGTAGGGGGCACGATGGCGATCTACAGGATCGGACCCGACGAATTCTCGGAACTGCCTCGCACGAGCTTCGACGTGCACGGCTTCCGCGAGCGTCAAGACCTTCAGCGCCTGCTACGCGATCATGTCGAAGTTGTCGTTCAAGACGCGATGGTCATCGCAGAGGAGTACGGCGCTTGGGACGACAGTCGTCGGCGCATCGACCTGCTCGCCCTCGATCGGGACGCCAACCTGATCGTCATCGAGCTCAAGCGCGGGGACGGCGAGCTCAGCGAGCTGCAGGCTCTTCGCTATGCCGCGATGGTGTCCACGATGACCTTCGAGCAGGCCGTTGTGGCCCACCAGCACTACTTGGAAAGACGAGGACGTAGCGACTCACCGCGCGAAGCCTTGCTGGAGTTCCTTGGCTGGGAGGAGGAGAACGACGACGAGTTCGGCCAAGCAGTACGACTCGTCCTTGTGGCGGCGAGCTTCCCGAAGGAGCTCACGACGTCGGTGCTGTGGCTCAACGAGAACGGGCTCGACATCACCTGTGTGAGAGCTCAGCCGTACGTCCTCGACGGCCAACTACTCGCTGACGTGCAGCAGGTCATTCCCCTTCCGGAGGCGACCGAATACCAGGTCAGAGTCAGAGAGAAGGTCCGCCAGGAGCGCCAAGGGCGGCAAGCTGGGCGGGACTTCACCAAGTTCGACGTGACGGTTGACGGTGAGACTGAGTATCGGCTCGCGAAACGTCAGGCGATGTTTCGTGTGGTCCGGGCGCTGTGCACTGCTGGCATTACGCCTGATGAGATCCATGACGTGCTGTCCTGGAGGGGTGCGACGGCGCTCTGGCGTGCAACCGATGGCGAAGTCAGTAGCGACGAGTTCAGGCAACGCGCACTCGAATCGGCCCGAACCGGGGGCCCGGCCTACGAGCCACGCCGCTGGTTCGACGACGATGATGAGCTCATCAGCAGCGGTGGGCAGACGTGGGCACTCACGAAGATGTGGGGCACCAAGACCGAGGAGGGCATGACAGACCTCCTCGCGCGCTTCCCAGGACACGGCATCGGCGTCGAAAGGTCTGGTGGCGAGTAGTGAGTCGCTCGGCGAACACCCGCGTCGGGAAGCCAGCGCTCTGAGATGTGGCGGCCACAGCCCGTCAGCCCGCGCAGTGCTGTGAGGCGTCCGCGCGGACGAGGACCCGCAGGAGCGGCTGACACCGAGAGGTTCTCATCGCGCCAGCCGCATCACTCGCTCCCGTGCCGGTCCCCGACGGAGCTCCTCCATCGTCTGGCGGATCTCGTGGCGAAGGGCAGCGCGGTCTACGCGGTTGCGAGCGCCCGGGGTCCGGTCGCCGAGAGCGTCTCTCGGGTCGCTGATGCTCCACCGCAGCCGGTGGTGTTCGATCCGGGTGGCGGTGCTCTCCCAGCGCTCGGCGGCGCGCTGGTTGGATGGGGGTGGACCGAGCAGGTCGGTGAGGTAGGGGGGCGGTGCAGTTCGGTAGCCGCGAACCCGGGCAGAGGCCCCGCGCAGGAGCTCGTCGTCGAGTTGCTCGCGACGGCGGTACAGATCGCCGAGTTGGCGCCGGTCGGGGAGGCCTTCGTGAGCCATGACCGCGTCGATGTTGGCCATCTGCCCGGTGACGTCCTCGAGCCTGGTGACGGTGCGGTCGAGGTCGGAGCGCAGTCCTCGATGAGCCGGCGACGCTTCGGCCTCGGAAGGCCGGCGGCCCCCTGCTCGAGCTGCCGACGGAGCCGCTCGATGTCGCCGGTGAGCATCCTGCGAGCCTCGTCGAGCTGGTCACGGGTTCGCAGCAGCGCTTGCTGGCGGGGGACGTCGATCGCATCGATGAGGTCGGTGACCTCGCGCCACTCCCTGGCGAGCTGCGCGATCTCGGAGGTGATGGGCTCCTCGGCGCGGGTACGTCGGAGCCGGCTGGTGAGGTCAGGGGTCCGGTCGTCGAGGTGGACGTGGTGGTGCAGCACGTCGTCGTCACGGTCGCCGCCCGGGCCGTGGTAGAGCTGGTTGGACAGCCGTCCGCGGGACATCGCGACGTAGCCCCATTCGCGGTAGAGGGTCTCGGTGCCCAGCGTGTAGGTGTGGTGGCAGGTCAGGCCC
>JBJHBB010000466.1:0-2840 GCA_050485265.1 Rhodothermales bacterium
GGAAACGGCTTCGGAGTGATCGGGAGTGCGTAATCGGGCGGTTGCTTAGGTCGCCCTGGCCTCCACGGCGGCCTTGATGTCGGCGAGGTCCTGATTCAGCGCCTTTCGCATCATGCGTTTGACGACGAAGCCCGTCAGCGCCCAGGTGATCTTCGCGCCGAGCGTCATGGGCTGTCCCTCGAAAGCCATCGACAGGCGCGTACCGCCGTCGTGCGCGTGGAGGGCTATGCGGGTCTGATAGACCGAGCCGTGGCTTTCGGCCCGCGTCTCGTAATAGGATGGCTCCGCGGCGTCGGTCACCCACATCACCTCGGTGGCCTGCTTGCCGAACATCGTCCGCGTCTCGCGCCACTTCAGGTTCGTGATGGAGGGGCCCGTCGGGTGGTCGAGGATGTCTATCTCCTCGATCGCCTCGATGGTCTCGGCGGCATTCTCGATGTCGGAGACGACACGCCACACGGCCTCGGGCGGGGCCTGTATGTCGGTTTCGACCGTCACGCGCATGGCTGGCCAGTTGATGTGGATTGCCAAGATAGACGATTTCAGCCTTCGTTCAGCGAGACCACCGAAGCCCGCGCTGTCCTCCGATCGAGCAACACAGTGACACTCCTGCGCATTGAAACAAATGTTAAAAGAAATGAGCGTAGGTTAGGGCCCACCGATGACCTGTTGATCGGTCATTGTTTTTAAGACCACTCCTACCCCACCCTCCCCACGTTATGAAGAAGTCTACGCTGCTGATCGTCGCAGTAGTCGCTCTATTCGCCGTCTCGAACGATGCGCAGGCGCAAGACGTGTACCGAGCGCAGGTGTTGGCGCAGCTGGAGCCGGTCGGCGAGCATTTGATGTCGGAAGGGTTCCGCGCCTACCACGAGCCGTTCACGGGTAGCCTGGATTCGGGAGATGCTGCGGAGATCGAGTTCGTGCTTTACAGCGGAATCACGTACATCTTCGTCGGGGCGTGCGACGTGGACTGCTCGGACGTGGACTTGATCCTCCGGGATGCCTCAGGTGCCGTAGTCGCTAGTGACACAGCGATGGACGATGTGCCGGTGGTCACGTTCGAACCGCGCGCAGGCACCTATACAATCACGGTCCGCATGGCCGCCTGCTCCGCTGAACCGTGCCGCTACGGCGTGGCCGCCTTCGCCAGATAGCACCGCCTCAGGCGCAGCGCGGCCATCCGGTCGGTGCTGCAGATTGGCCCCAGACTGCGCTGAATGCGCACGTTCGTTCCCCACGACGGAGGGCGTCTGTCGGTCGGGATGGCAGGTGGACGAAATCGGTTCGGGCAATGACGCAACGGGCATCACACCTGCCACGGAAGCACAGTAGCAACAGGTGCTCGCGGCAATCGACTTCGAGGCGGTTGATTCTACATCAGAACGAACTTTCGGACCACTTTGACGAACGCGGCGGGATCGGCGTACATGGCGGCGTGCTGCTGGCCGGGTAGGACGGCTATGTCGGCGCTCAGTAGGGCCGCCGAGATGGCGCGGGCGTTGTCGAGTTCGCGCGGCGGGCTGTCGCCTCCGACGAGGAACAGCGTGGGCGCGTCCATCCCCTCGAATCGCTCCGCGTCGAAGGAGTAGCCGACCTCCGTCCGGATCTCGCGCGGAAGGGTGTGGACGTTTCGCAGGCGCGCGGCCCATGCGTCATGGGCACGCAACAGTGCGATCTCGCGCGATGGCATCTCGACCACCTCGCGGAATAGGGCCTCCAGGAGGGCGTCCATGTCGCCATCCGCGAGCTTCGCTTCGAGGCCGTCGACCACGCCCGGGCGGTAGAGCTCGGACCCGCGAACGGGGACGCCCTCGTAGAGGACGAGCCGTTTAATCTTGGGCGTAAGCAGGGCCGCTTCGAACGCACAGAGGGCTCCGTACGAGTGGCCGACCACGTTCACTGCATCGCCGATGGCGCCGGCCACTGCCGCCACGTCCCCGGCCTCGCGCGCGAGGCTATACTCCGGAGCGTCGCCGCTACCCCCTCGCCCGCGTCGGTCCATGGCATAGACGGTGAAGTACCGCTCCAGCTCGGGCATGACGAACCGCCAGGTAGTCGTGTGGTCGGCCGTTGCACCGTGCACCAACAGCAATGGTGGCCCAGAGCCGCTACGCCAGTAGGCGATGGTCGTGCCGTCGTTTGAGGTGACGCTTTCCATTATGGGCCACCGCCTACCATGACACCTGGTTACAACGTCTACTGGACAGGGCCCTACCCGTATTCAGGCGCGCGTTATAACCGTCATCACGAAGGGCGGCTCCTCGATCATGGTCCCGTCAGCGGACACGTTGTGCCGCTCGAAGAGGTCGAGCATCACCCGGTTCATGTCGGCCCGCTGCTCGTCGGTGAGGCTCTCCATCGTGGTGATGGTCGGACCGAAGCTGTGCGTGATGACGTCCACCGCGTGCTGTGGCGAACGATAGAACATGCGCGTATTGCGCCGTTCGATACGCATTTCAGAGACACCGTCGCCCAGCAACTCTCGGAGACCCTCTTCGCTTCCCCACCGAAACGGTGGGTTGAGGCCCTCCGGGGGCGGCGGGCTGAAATCCGCGAGAGCAAGGAAGAAGTCGGCGATGTTGCCGTCGGGAGGCCAGGCCGCGATGCCGATCCGCCCGCCGGGCTTGCAGACGCGGAGCAACTCGGACGCCGCACGCTCCTGATCTGGGGCGAACATCACTCCCATCACCGATAGAACCACGTCGAACTCGCCATCGGCGAAGGGCAGGTCCTGGGCGTCGGCCACCACGAACTCCGCGTCGAGGCCGTCGGCCAGGGCGCGTGCGCGAGCGCCAAGAAGTTGATGTCGTGACCAGCCGCAGGCGCCAGCGGACCAT
>JBJHBB010000467.1:0-903 GCA_050485265.1 Rhodothermales bacterium
CAGCTCTATAACGTGGGCAAGCCGGTCTTCCGGCAGATGATGCGCCAGCGGGGCGGGCACATGCTGGCGATCACCTCGATCTCGGGGATTCGGACGGCGCCAGCGGGGGTGCCGTATGCGGTGTCGAAGGCCGCGGCGGTGGGCTTCGTGAAGGCGATCGCGCGGGAAGGCGGCGCGTTCGGCATCCGGGCCAACGGCATTGCGGTGGGAGTCGTGGAGACGGCGCTGGCCGACCAGATCCCGGACCGCTTTCTGGAGACGCTCCGCAACTGGGCAGCACTCGGCCGCCTCGGGGACGTGAAGGAGACGGCCGAACTGGCTGCCTTCCTGGTCTCCGACCGCAACTCCTACATGAGCGGCGAGGTGGTCATCCAGGACGGCGGGTCGGTGACGTGAGGCGCCAGCGGGGCGGGGGCCGGTTGCGCATCCGCTTCGAGAGATCCGGACTCCGTGCCGGTCTAGCCCTGCTGGCGGGGGACGGCACTAGATTCGAAGAGCGCGTCCATCTGGATGATTTCGCCGTTCTGCGCGCGCAGGATGTCAAGCGGCCGCACGAATCGGAAGTTCCGTTCGCGCAAGAAATCCAGGATCTGGACGAAGTCGGGCTCGCCTTCGTAGGACTTGCGAAAGCCGGTTTCGAAAAGCACCCAGCGCGTCCGTGCAAGTGTCTCGGTCGCCCCCATCAGCGCCTCGAGCTCGTAGCCCTGGAGGTCGAGTTTCAGCAACACAGGCTCGCTCAGTGGCACGTCGCTTAGGAGCGTATCGAGGCGAGTCAGTGGGACCTCGATCGGAATCGCCTCCGCCGGTTGCTCGCCAGCGGGGGGGAGTACGGACGAAGCAAGATCGTACGGCTGAGCATGGAAGGTGACCACCCCGTCGTCGCCTCCAATGGCTGTTTCGAAC
>JBJHBB010000467.1:913-2835 GCA_050485265.1 Rhodothermales bacterium
CCACAGCTTGACGCGTAGGCCGAGGTCGGCGACGACGGCCTCGACCCGGGCGTCCACGTGCCCGTACGGCGGTCGCACCAGCGTGGGTGCGCGGCCGGTCACCGCCTCCACGGCTTCCTGCGTGGACACGATCGAGTCGCGGACCTCGGCCGCCGTCAGCTCCGTGAAGTCCCGGTGCGCCCAGGAGTGGTTACCGACCGCGTGACCTTCCGCGACCGCGCGGGCGAGCACCTCGGGATGCGCTTCGACGGAGTAGACCGTTGTGGCCGGGAATACCTCCACCATCGCACGGGCGAACTGACCGGCGTTGGCGCCACCATCGATGACGCTTCCGGGCACGACCCCCTGTGCCTCGAGGCTGCGTGCGTTCGCGTACGACGTGATGGAGAATGGTCGCCAGCGAGTCAGCGCTGGGACCACGTCCGGATGTCGGAGGGCTAGGCGCGCGATGGCAGCCGTCTGTCGAAACGCCTTCATGATCAGTCCTGCACGGAGTGGAAGGAACGGGGCGAGGAACTAAGTACCCGCAATCCAGCGACCATGAGGCCCACCACCGGGTTCAGGCCTCTATCCGCCGTTTGCGAGCCTGCCTCGAATGCAGCCTGAAGTCCGGTGGCGAACAGCTCCAGTGGCCACCGGGCGACGATCTCTTCGGAGCGGCGAGCCATGGATTCTCGATCTGCCTCGTGAGCCACGACATACATGTGATGCGCGAGTGCCTCTGAGTCATGCGGATCGAACGCGAAGCCGTTCTCCCCGTGCTCGACCAGATCGTCGCAACACCCGGTTCCGGTGGACACAATCACGGGCAGGCCTGCGGCCATCGCCTCGTTCACGACGAGTCCCCACTGATCCACTTCGGCCGTATGCACGAAGGCGGACGCCGCACCATAGTACAGCGGTAGATCTTCGATCTGACGCCAGCCGGGCATCTCGACGCCGCTGAGGTTCCGACTGCTGACGAAGGCTTCAAGCTGCGGACGCAGTTCGCCGTCCCCTAGCAGGACGAGCCTCCAGGCGCCAGTGGGGCCTCTTTCTCGATACCGGGCATAGGCGTCGAGTAGCGTGTGGAGGTTCTTGCGCGGCATGAATCGCGCGGATGCCAGGAAAAAGGGACTCCTATCGGCCAGACTAGGAAGGTGGTCTGCAACGGTTCGGTCGCTCTTGACACGCATCGCCTCGCGCCGGAAAAGCCCGTTGTCAACCACACTGTAGCCCTCGAAGACTCGGCGGGAATCGATGCCGAGTGCTTCTGCGTACGCCCGGCTCCGGGTGCCCGACGTCACGGCTGAGTCAAACTGTGAGACGATCAGCTTCTTGATCATCTCGCGGGGTCGGCTCCGCGCTGCGTCCCTGCGGGTGCTTTCAGCCATCTGCATGGCTGTCCGCCGATTGCGCCTGGTCCAGGCCAGCGCGGCCCTGGAGTCAGGCGTGCTGTAGCTGTGAATCAACACACCGTCCGGCTGAATGGTGTCGAGCGCAGCAGTAACGCTGTGATGCATAGCTGACGGCGAAATGTCGTCGTAGTTGCTGCCTTCAAATACCGTGACTCGCTGGAAATCTGTCGGCCCGCGTTCGAGGCGCCAGTCGTAGACACTGGAGTCGCTGGCAGTTTCTAAAGCCACAATCTCGTAACCTCGGGCCGACAACACCTCGTGTGAGACGCGGGCACGCGCCAGGTGAAGCGGGCCGTAGCGAGGCCACTGAATGCAAATACGGGGCATGGCGGTGTCTCGATTGTGCTCCGACTAAACGCAAGCAGGCAGATGGGGACCTCTGAATTGCATGGGTCCACTTGGAGGGCGCAGATCAGCTCTCGAAGGGTTCTAGCAGGCTATCCAGAAAGGCGGACACACTATTCCGGCGTGCGAAATCCTTTGCCATGTCCGGATCGAAATGGTCGACGCCGTTATGGATAAACG
>JBJHBB010000468.1:0-2833 GCA_050485265.1 Rhodothermales bacterium
ATCGTGGACTGGCGGGCCATGACACCCGACGTCTACGAACGCGAGTTCCACCTGCCCGCCGGGCACGCGACGAGCTTCGCCGGTGGCCCGCTCGCCGCGCTGCGCAACCGCGATCCCGAGCTCACCGCGTACCAGACCGCCGTCCCGGGGCTCTACCTCACCGGCGCCAGTACCCATCCCGGGGGAGGGATCATGGGAGCCTCCGGACGGAATGACTGTCCGCGAGTACGAGCAGATGCTGGCGGGAAGTGGCCCGATCGACGCACGGATCATCGGCCAGGTGTCGGACAGCCTGTGGCAGACCAACGTGCCCGTCGGCGGCCAACTCGTCGATCGCAACTCAATCAACATCGTCTTCGACGCGCTCAACATCCTTAAAGTTGAGCGCGATCTGGCGCGCGATCCAGATGACGAGTCGGCTCCATGGCCGTTGAACATCCCCTATGCCAAGCCGGTCTCTGACTTCAGTGAGCTGGAGATGGGCGACTTCGCACCCGCCGGCGCCGTCGTTCGCATTCGAGGCACGCCCTCGATTCAGAACGTCACGTCGATCTCGATGGGCATCCGTCGGCGCCACGGTGGTGCCAGCACGCCCGTAGACGCCGAGATCTGGTTCAACGAGATGCGCGTATCCGGCTACGACGAAGAGGCTGGCTGGAGCGCCTACGCCCGGGCCTCGCTGCGCATGGCCGACTTTGCTGACTTGAACGTGCGTTACGCCCGCCAGACGGACGCCTTCGGGGATCTGGCGAGCGGCCTGGGCGACCGTGCCTTCCGCGACGAGGAGAGCTTCCAGGTCTCGGCGAACCTGAACATGCACAAGTTCATCCCCGAGCGATTCGGGTGGCAGATCCCGGTCAACGTCACCGTTCAGAATCGGGTGGCGACTCCGCGATTCAGTCCCCGACGGGGTGACATCACGGTCGATCAGGAGATCGAGCAGATTCGTCAGAACGAGGACCTTTCGGAGGAGGAGCGCGAGCGCGCGGTCGAGGAAGTCCGAGCGTCTGCGCAGACCACAGCGTTCAGCCGCACATTCCGCCTACCCATTTCCAAGCGAGGCTCTCGATCGCCGTGGCTACGGTACACGCTCGACGGCCTCAACTTCACCTACACGAACACGCTTGACGAGCGGGCGACCCCACAGCGCCTGTTCGACAACAACTTGCGCTGGGCGACAGCGCTCAACTACCGGCTACAGGTCCCCTCGCCGCAGACGGTGCGTCCATTCTGGTTTCTCGGTGACCTGCCCTTGCTCGGTCTTCTGGGGGATTTGAGGATGAACGTGCTGCCGCAGAGCGTGCGCCTCTCGGCCGACGCCAACCGATCGATCAACGAGAACCAGGACCGCCCGGCCCGCGAACTGAGCCGTGATCCGTTGCGCAGAGCACTGGAGGAGGTGGCCGCAGTCGATGACGGCGTGGCACGATTCCTTCGGCCCGTCAACCGGCGTCACACATTTGGTCACACGCGAGCGGTCGAGCTGCAGTACAACCCGTTTGGATTCCTGAGCACGGGTTTCACGTCACGGACTCGCCAGAGCCTCGACGCAGCCGGTGTCAATCCTAGCGACGAACTGCTGGTTCAGCGCATAAGCGATCCGGACCGGTTTGCGTCCTTCGTCGGAGAGGAGTTTGATGACCTCTTCTGGGTGGAGCTGCAGGATGACGGCTCCTTCATGCTGGGGCCCGGGTTCTCGGCACTGGGTATCACTCCGAGTGATACGGACGAGATCGCCGCGTTCCTGGATAGCCCGAACAGCGTCCTGCGCCAGTACCCGCTCACCTCGATCGAGGTGCGACCGTTTGCGGATGTGATTACGGACGTATTGACCGGGGAGCGACAGATTCGCACAGAGGACTATCAGCAGTCCTTCAACGCCTCGCTGCAATCTCCATTCGAGCGTATCGACTGGCTGAGGTGGTTCCAAATCACGCCCGTGACCTACACGAGCACGTTCGGCTGGGCGCAGGTGCCACTGCCGCAGTTCGACGTGGAAGAGCGGCCGGTCGTGGCGAGTCTGAGCACGCAAGCCCACATTCGTGGCGGTGTCCGACTGCGGATGCGCGATCTCGCTTCCAAGATTGGTCCGTGGCGCAGCCTCGAGGAGTCGCAGCGGACTGCCGAGCAGGAGCGTCGACAGCGAGACCAATTGTTCGAGTCAGAGATGGCGGCCTATCGGCAGGCGCGAGAGCGCGTCAGCGCGGCGCAAGCTGTGCTCGCTGCCGCGGAGCGAGAAGCTCAGGAAACTGAAACCGAGATCCCCGAGGAGGTCTTGCTTGAGTTTGAAGCCGCCGTCGCGGCGGACACGCTCTCACGGCCGTCTCCACGACTTCCGCTCCCCAATCCGGTGAACATCGTGCGCCGCACCGTGCTCGCGCTAACCGGGATGCGTGACATCAGCTTCAACTATGACGGGTCCTTCGGCGGAGCGATCGGCAATGTCCGGAATCCGGGCTTCAGCCTGTTCAGCACTGCGACCGGGACTGGACCGCCGCTCGGCTTCCGCCTCGGTTTCGATCGCGAGTACCCGTTTGACGCAACTACGCGCTTCTTCGGCGACACGTTGACCACCTTCTCGTTCGACGATCGCTTCCGCGACGAACATCGCCTTGGCGCGCGCACGTCCATAGAGTTCAGCCCCCAGCTGCGCGTGGACCTCACCTGGGATACCAGCTTCAACAGCACCGAGACGCGCTCGTACAGTCTGGATGACCAGAATGTGGTCGTCGGCTTTAGCGAAGCCGGGCGAGGACAAAGTTCGATCGTCGCGATCGGCGGCGCATACGACCGACTGTTCGAGCGCCCGATGCAGCGACTTCGCGCTGCGGGG
>JBJHBB010000469.1:0-2831 GCA_050485265.1 Rhodothermales bacterium
CGATACATGGGCTGTGGCAACGCTCACCATGACACGCGCACTGATCCTCGGACTGCTTTTGGCCGTGCAACCGATGCATTCGGTGCACGCGCAGTCAGCCCTTTCGGAGGCTGGGAAGCCGTACTTTGTGGAGCGATACGCTCCACAGGATTACGGTTTGAATGAGCAGAATTGGGGGATTGCTCAGGACGCGCGTGGGGTCATTTTCGTCGCGAATCGGACCGGCGTTCTGGAGTATGACGGCACAGAGTGGAGAGTCCATTCGATCCCAAACCAGTTCGCGCGCTCGCTGGCCGTGGCGCATGACGGAAGCATCTGCGTGGGCGGAGTAGGAGAGATCGGTTGTTTGCGACCGGATTCTGATGGGGGTTTGACGTATCGAAGTTTGACCGATGCTCTAGATGCAGACCTCCGGGACTTCGGCGACGTGTGGACGACCCACGTGGTAGGAGGCAGCGTCTTCTACCAGAGCGCCCGGCGGGTGCTCCAGTGGGACGGGTCGACAGTGACGGCCTGGGAGGCCACAGACCGCTTCCACAAAGCCTTCGCCGCCCATGGACGCTACTTCGTGAGAGACGAGGGGCTCGGACTTCTCGAGTTCACTGACTCCGGGTTCTCGCTCGTTCCCGGTGGTGGTGCGTTCGCCGATGAGCGCATCGACGTGCTCTTGCCGGTCGGTGAGTCGGATCTGCTCATCGTGACTCGTACTAGCGGCATTCAGATATGGCGCGAGGGCTCAGTGAGCAGAGTTGGTGGCGATCTCGAAGCACGGCTCGAGGGCTTGCGCGTCTATGCCGGCGCCACCTACGACGAAGGGCGATTCGCGCTCACCACTACCACCGGCACCGTCGTAATCGGTGATACTTCAGGTCGCGTGCAGTTCGTGCTGTCCAGCAATGTCGGTCTTGACAGTCACGAGATCGTCACCGATGCGACGTGGGACTTTCAGGGCGGTCTCTGGCTGACGCTCGACACGGGACTACTCAGGGTCGATGTGCCGACACAACTCACAACGTTCGACCAATCGCTCGGCTTGGAGGGCGTGGTATACGACGTGCGGCGCTACCGGGGCGATGTGTACGTTTCCACCACGCAGGGTTTGTACCGCCTGGCACGGGCTACCGCGGGCGCCTCGAATGGGTGGGCTAGATTCGAGCGTGTTGCGCAGCTGAGCCAGCAAATCTGGCAGACGCTCGAGACGCAGAGTTCGCTACTGATTGCTACTAACGATGGCGTCTACGAACTGTTAGAAGGTGATCGCACACGCCAGGTTCTAGATGAACGTGCGTTTGCCTTCGCCCAGAACCACTCGGACCCTTCACAGATCTTCGTAGGGCTAAAGGACGGCATCGGCGTCCTGAGTCTACGCAACGGCCAGTGGCAGACCGAGGACGTTCTCGGCAGAAATGACGTAACTGACGTTCGATCCATTCGGCATCTTCCCGACGGCACACTCTGGATAGGAACGCTATCCGATGGAATTATACGAGTGAGCGCTCGTGAAAGCGGTTGGGCTAGTCCTAGTATTGACCATGCATCCGGAGTCCCGAGTGGGGTTGCATCCGTTATCGGCGGCCTCGGAGGGGGCATCTACGCCCTCGCGCAGGACGGCGTCTACACCCCGTCGGCGGCCGATGAATTGATATTCGAGCGCGATGACCGATTCGATGCCGCGATAAACTTCGATAGCGACGGCGGCTACTTGATGACGATGCCCGACCAGAGCCACCTCTGGGTCATTGACGACCGCGGCATCGCGCTTTACCAGTCCAGGGGCGACCGACTGATCGATGTCACACCACCGGTCGTGAACCTGAGCGGCATTCCGGTGAGGCTACTCGGAGTCGAAGAGTCGGGCACCGTCTGGATAGCAACCGAGCATGGCTTGCTGCGCTACGACCCGTCGGTTGTGAAGGACTATGGAGTCGCTTTCCCGGCGCTCGTGCGGTCCGTATCCGCGAAGGGCGACCATGTACTGTTCGGCGGCTTTTCGGCGTCCTGGCAGGCGCAGGCCGAGGTGCGCTACGACAGCAACAATCTCCGCTTCACCGTCTCGGCATCGTCCTTCAACCAGCCCGAGGCCAACCATTATCAGTACTGGTTGGAGGGCTTCGACCAGGGATGGTCGGACTGGACGTTCGATCCCTACAAGGAGTACACAAACCTTCCGGAGGGTCGATATCGCTTCCACGTGCGCGCCCGCAACGTCCACGGACAGCTAAGCGACGTCGACACGTTCAGCTTCGTCGTGCTGCCGCCGTGGTATCGCACATGGTGGGCGTACACGCTCTACCTGATTCTCGCGCTCGTAATTCTCTGGAGCTACGGACGCTGGCGACTGAGAGAGCACCTCAAAGAGATGGCCGAGGGCAGCGTCGTCGTCGATGTCTCTGTGGACCAGGGCGGTTGCATTGAGACCTGCCATCCAACGACTCACGAGAATCCCACCTATGTCGTCGACGGCGTGGTCCACTACTGCGTGGCCAATATGCCCGGCGCCGTAGCCCGAACGTCGACGTTTGCCCTCAATAACACGACACTCTCCTATGGCCTGGCTATCGCCAACCGGGGACTCGAGGAGGCTCTTCGCCGCGATCATACCCTTCGACCAGGGATGAACACTTACAAGGGCCATTGCGTGTACAAGGCCGTTTCCGATAGTCTTGGTCTTGAGTACCGGGCGTTGGAAAGCCTCGTTGCAATCTGAAGTACTGATTGCACCTACGTGACACTCACGAATAGCGCTGGCGAGAAGTGGCTTTTTCACTTCTCGCCAGGGAGTTGTGCCCGGGCACTCTGGGGTTGTTTTGGAGAGTCCAGGCGAAGTTCTT
>JBJHBB010000470.1:0-2826 GCA_050485265.1 Rhodothermales bacterium
TCGAGCGGGTGCGTGAACTGATCCTGGTATGCACCGGCGCGGCGCCGCGAATCGAGGTCATCGAGGCTGCGCTGCGGACCGGCCAGGATCACATCCTGCATTGCGGCAAAGACTTTCGCCTCGGCGATGTCGTGCGGACAGCGACCGAGGAGGTGAGCGCGAACGCGATGACGCCGGTCATGCAGCAGCTCCGTTCGGACCGCTCCCCGATGGACCTCGTCCTGCTCACCGGCGGCGGCGCGGCTGCCTATGAGGCGGCCGTCAGAAGTACGTTTCCGACGGCGAAGATCCATATCCCTGACGATTCCGTTCTCGCCAACGCGAGAGGGTTCTGGGAGGCCGGTCGTTGAGGGTCTTGGTCAAGCTCGGTCCGGCCAACGCAGAGCTTCTGGCCGAGCTTGAAGCGACACCCCCCAGAAACCGTGCCGAGCGTCTCAGGTGCCTCGCCGCCGTCGGCCTGAGCCTGCTGAGAAGCCGGGTTGCGTCCGTGGTGGATCCGCACATGGCGTCGGCCGCAGTGGAGCAGGAAGACGAGGAGACTAGACGGCTGACCTCCGGGCTGTTCGCACATCTCACGCGGGACTCCTGAGTATGCGTACGCTCGATGTTGGAGCCTTGGCGTCGATTCTATTCTGCGGCAGTTCAACGGGCCGACGCCTATTTCCGTACAGCGTGGATCGGCGGGCCGGTTTCGCTCGGAATCTGTGGCAGATCGTGTGGTCCGGCTTGGTCGTGCGACGTCCCGCCACCAGGCACGGCTGCGGCCTGAGATTGACTGGTCAAGTGGATCCACTCACCGATGAGCCTGTTGCGCTGCATGGCCGTCAGGTCGGCAGACCGCAAACTCTCAGTGATCTGCCGTATGCGCTCGTCGATGGCTGCTTGTCCGGCAACCTCCGCTTCCCTGGACTTCAGCGGTGCAGTTGCCCCGACTGGCGGACGATTTCCGACTCGCGTCGACTGCTCGCACAACTCGTCACAACCGATGACCGCGGTCGGACTGTGTAACGTCGTGTAGCCGTGTGTACATACGCCGAGCTTGATCTCCCCGGCGCGCAAGGCGCGCGCGAGCACCCATGCCTCGTTGATCTCGAGAGCGATCTTTCCATCGCCATCCCATCGTCGCCGGAGTCTGAGGTAGATCCGGTGCGCGGCGCAGAGTCGGTCGAGCTGCAGCGTCTTGGTCGCATCGGTATGAAGCCGCGAGTAGGTCCACAGGAACAAGGCGGATTCCTCGGTGCGCCGGCGATTGCACATGATGCCAGCCGGCTCGGGCAGGAGTCCGGGAGGGGCGGGACGGCCAAAGCACTCTCGGTAGAGCCGACGTAGATTCCGTACCGCAACGCCCGTTTCGATGTGAACGATCTTGGTTCGCAAACCGAGTTGCGTGAGCTCGATGGCGCGCTGCATCGCGGCAGCTTTGTCGAGAAGCTTCATTACCCTCTCTCCGTCTCGCTGATGAACATTCGCAGCGAGGTCTCGCCCAGCAACCCGACATGCCGCCTCGGCCGCATCTGCAGCACGTCCGGACTGGCGAGCGCTCGAATGTGCTCGTCCGTCAGGCGCGACAGTTGATCGGTCTCCTGACGGGTTAGACCGAACAGAATCATGGCATCGTCAGGGTGCTCGGCGGCGGCTCGCTGCAGCAGTTGCAGGTAGGCGATGTTCACGCGGAGTATCTCCAGCTTAAGCGGCACAGCTTGTTCGAGCAGACGCTCGACTGCCGCACCGTTCAGAACGTCGGGGCTAGCGGCTGTCATCTACTTCTTCTCCTTGCCGATGGACTTCCTCATAGTCGTAGATCTGGTGGTAGACCCGCATGACCCTGGCGCCGTAGCGGCGGGCCACGGAGGGTGTCCAACTGTGATAGCGACCAACCCCGAGGAGCGGATCCTCCGGAGCCGAGACGACGGCTTCGCGTAGAATGGAGGCCGCGACTCGCAGGTTCGTCTCCGGGTATGTCAGATCGCTGACGTCCTCCACACGCGCGCGGTGCCAGCCAACGTTTATCTGCATCAACCCGACATCGATCCGCTCATGGTCGTAAGCGTCAAGCACCTCCAGCAGCGCGGTGAGGAGCTCGATGCGATTGCGTCCGTACCATGAGCCTTCGGGCGAGCTCAACGCCCACGGCCAGGGGCTGACCATGTGCCCCAGTTGGCTGCGCCTCGACTCGACGATCGCTATCGCGTACAGCAGCCAGGGGTCGAGACCGAACTCCAGAGCGACCTGGTCCCACGTCGTGCCGCGCAGCTTCAGCGGGTGCCTGCCAGCGTGCAGCGTGGCCGGCTGGAGGGTCGTCGCCGCGTAACCGAGAGCAGCTATGAGGAACCGGCGCCGTGCCGGGGCGCTTAGCAGGCCGTTCTTCGATCGCCCTCTGGCTGGCCGAAACATCTTGCGTGTTCCTTGCAGTGGCTATTTATGCCGAATCCTGTAGGAAGTAGGAAAGTACGCCACCCGGCCGACGGTACGCAACACTGATACCGCGATAACGTCGTTTTTGTGATATTACTGTGACCAAAGTCGCACGAAAACGATGAATCGCGGCCTATTCGGCCAATTCTGGACGGTTGGGCGACGGAAAATGTGACGTAATCTCGCCACGTTGCTGGGTACTGGGGTAGAATCCAGACGTATATCGAGTACAGTTGTTTCCTCAGGACCAGGATGGAGTACGGTATTGGGCCAGTCGAAGAAGGCGGAAGGTGCTAACTCCCGGCAGGACGACCTCACGAGCACGATCAATCTGAAGGGGGTCGATCTTGCGGGACCGTTCGACGAAGCGCCCGGAGAGGACAGCGCCTTCTCCGTTCGCCTGGCCTACAC
>JBJHBB010000471.1:0-2813 GCA_050485265.1 Rhodothermales bacterium
CATCCAGCCGCTTCCCGTCGAGCAGATCGACGGCGAAACACTCTGGCTCGCTCGCGTCATCTATTCCGAAACCAAGCAGCCCCAGGAAATGGAGCTCGTCGCATGGGTCGTGCGCAACCGCGTCGAGACCCGGTATCGCGGAGCCTCGACGTACAAGGCCGTAGTGCTAGATCCGTGGCAGTTCAGCGCCTTCAACAGCAATAGCCCCAAGCGCGGGCATTACTCGAATCTGGACGAAACGTCTAGGGCCAGGGGATGGGCGACGGCCGTTAACATCGCATTCGACGTGCTGAACGCCCCGGCGTATGAGCGTCCGTTCGCGATCCAGACCCGGCATTTCTACAGCGAGCGATCAATGGTTGGACGGTCCCAGCCGGATTGGGCAAGTGGTCACCGGCCCGTATCTCTGGATCGCGACATCGACCCGCGTCGGTTCCGCTTTTACAGCGAGATCATGTAATCCTCGTCTCAATGGCAGTCTGTCCCAAGGGAGACGGTTTTGGCCGTCTCCCTTTTTTGGTCTCTACGCGACCATGCGGGACTAGCATCTTGCACCATAATATTCAAGGGGTTAACCTGCAAGGTCTCGTTCCATTCGCTATCCCGCTCCCGGCCATGCGATCACCCGGTACCGCTCTCGCATCACTGTTCATTGCGACCGTCTACTGTTTACTCCTGACCGGGTGTGAGACTGAAGCGGTTGCGGAGTCACCAGACGTAGAGGCGGTTTACGGCTATGAGGTCTGGGCGATGGACCAGGGAACGCACGTCGTGCACATTTTCGACGCCAATCTGGACGAGATAGACAGCATCGACCTTGGCGCCCTCGGAGTGCGCGTGCCGCACATGCTGGAGTTCACGTCAGATCAAGCGTACGCATGGGTCGCCAGCCCTGCCTCGGGCGATGTCGCGGTTATCAGGGCGGCAGATCGAGAGGTGGTCGCGATCATCCCCACAGGTCCTAGAACGCACCATGCTGCCGTCTCTCCCGACGACGCTACGGTCCTGGTTTCGGTGATAGGCGCCGATGGCGTCGACTGGGATGGCAAGCTGGTCGAGTTGCGAATGGATCCGGACACCGAGGAGGTCACCATCACTCGAGAACTGAACCTCGTCGATGATCCCATGTTCGCCGCGAGGCAAGATGATTTTCTGGCTTCGGGAGGTGCCGTCTGCCTCGCCTTCACTGCTGACGGCCGATTCGGGTACGTGACGCTTGGTCCAGGCCTCGACGAGGGCGGCGTGGTCGTGGTCGATATGGAGGCGTTCGCGATGGTCGAGGTTTACGGTCCACACGAGGTCGAGGCTAACTGTGGCACTGTGCTGTCGCCCTCAGGCGAGCACATGTATCTGGTTGGCGGCGATGGCGACGTGGGCGTGTGGCATGCAGCCGACACCCACACGCACCAGCCCGTGCATCGGGCTGATTCACATGGCCACGACGCTCATGGCTCGGCCGTCACACCCGACGGACTGGAGTACTGGATGGTCAACCGCGTCTCCAGCAATGCGATCGTCATCGACACGGCGACTTTAGAAGTCATCGACGAGATTCCCTTTACGGGGAAAACCCCAGACATCGTGGCGATCTCGCCTGACAGCCGCCGCGTGTTCATTTCGCTGCGCGGGCCGAACCCGGTTACGATGCCGCATGTCGCCGTAGGCGAAACGCCTGGTATCGCCGTTTTCGATCGCGACACGCGAGAGCTACTAACTCTGCTCGAGCCTGCGCAGGGCAATGATCGGAGCGATTTCCACGGTATTGCGGTACGGTCGGTCGCGCGCTGACGCTGTGGTCTACATCGCAGACAGGTAAGTTTGGGCTGAGTCGCCCACCCTGCTCGCGCATGATTGATTATCTGGCCAGCCTGTCGCCCGCGGCACGCATTGCGGCGATCCTGGTCGTCGTGGCGATCGTGCACCTCATCGTTCGGCTGGTACAGTCTCTTGCGGAGAATCTTCTGCGGCCGGCCTTCGCGGGAAAGCAGACGCTGGCGGTACGGTATCCGAAGATCACCACGGTCCTCTCGCTGCTTGCGAGTGCGCTGACGTTTGTGCTCTATTTCGCGGCCCTGGGGTTGGTGCTTGCCGAGTTTGGTGTCTCGCTCACGGCATACTTCGCGAGCGCCACAATCATAGGTCTAGCGGTTGGTTTCGGCTCGCAGGGTCTGGTGCAGGACGTGGTGACGGGCCTCACGCTGATCTTCTCCAACGCGATGAATGTGGGGGACGTCGTCGATCTGTCTGGGCAGATTGGCCGTGTGCAGAGCGTCGGATTGCGGTTCACCGTCATCACGAATGTACTCGGACAGCGGGTGCTGATCCCCAATCGAAACATCGGGGTGATTGGTCGATACCGCGGAGGCTCGATCAGAGCGTACGTGGACGTACAGGTCCCCGACGGCACCAGCCCCGAGGAAGTCGAGAATCAGGTGATGCGCCTCGCCGAGGCGCTGCGAGGACAGCACAGCGCGTTGATCGGGCCGGTAGAGTCACTTGGCGTCCAAAAGGCCGGGGAAGACGGCTGGAGATACCTGAGAATCAAGCTGCGCGTATGGCCGGGTCAGCAAACCCTGATTGAGAACGTGTTTCGCCAGCGCTTGCTGGCGTCGCTCCGGCAGCTCAACACAGCCTATGCGGACTGGATGGTCGTGGTGACGTACCGCGCCACCCGAAATTGATTTGACTCGCACCTTGCGGGAACACGTCACTTGTCTCTCGTAGGAGTAACCTTCCCTCTGACCCAGTACTGGCGCGTTCTTATCCTTCCGCGCACCCGGCCTCCGGTCGGTTCCGCCTTTCGCATCCACCTC
>JBJHBB010000472.1:0-2807 GCA_050485265.1 Rhodothermales bacterium
GGCGGGATGGACATGGGCGGGGGCTCGATGGAGGGGATGGACATGCCGGGCGCGGATACGAGGGGCATGACGACACCTCAGCGAAGGGAGCGCTGAGCCATGCTGAAGCGAATCATCGCATGGTCCGTCCAGCATCGGCTACTGGTCCTATTAGGCACCGTCGCTGTGACGCTGGCCGGCCTCTGGGCGCTGCTCCGAACTCCGATCGACGCCATCCCCGACCTCTCGGACGTGCAGGTCATCGTGATGACCGAGTGGGCGGGCCAGGCGCCCGAGTTGGTGGAGGACCAGGTCACCTATCCACTCTCCACCGAGATGCTGAAAGTCCCGGGCACGAAATACGTCCGCGGGATGAGCCAGTTCGGACGGTCCGCGGTCTACGTGGTGTTCGAAGACGACGTGGACCTCTACTGGGCGCGCTCCCGCGTCCTGGAGTATCTGAACGGAGCGCGCGACAGACTCCCTGAGGACGCGATGCCCATGCTTGGCCCCGACGCCACCGGCGTCGGCTGGGTCATGCAGTACATCCTCGCCGATACGACTGGCGCGCTCAACCTCGCCGACCTCCGCTCGCTCCAGGACTGGGTCGTTCGCCCCGCGCTCACCTCCGTGCCCGGCGTCGCCGAGATCGCCAGTCTGGGCGGCTTCGAGAAGCAGTACCAGATCGAGGTCGATCCCGCGAAGCTGCTCGCGTACGACATCCCCATCGCGAGGGTCGTGCAGGCGGTGCGCGAGTCGAACGCGGATGTGGGCGGACGGGTTCTGGAGATGGGTGGCAGCGAGTATGTGGTGCGCGGGCGCGGCCGATTCGAAACCGCCGAAGACATCCGCCGTGTCGCACTCGGCGTGGGAGCGGGCGGCGTGCCCGTCACGGTGGCGGACGTGGGCCAGGTGCAGCTCGGCCCCGAGATCCGGCGCGGCATCGCCGACCTGAGCGGTCGGGGGGAGATCGTGACCGGCTGGGTGGTGATGCGCTACGGCGAGAACCCGCTCCAGGTCATCGAGTGGGTGAAGCAGAAGATGGCCGAGCTGGGGCCAGCGCTTCCGGCCGGAGTGGCCTTCATCGAGGGATACGACCGCTCCGGCCTGATCGAGCGGGCGATCCACACACTCGTGGAGAAGCTGGTCGAGGAGTCGATCATCGTTGCGCTGGTCACGATCGTCTTCCTGCTGCACGCGCGGAGCGCGCTGGTGGCCATTCTGACGCTGCCGATCGGCATCCTGATGGCGCTCCTCGCCATGAACCTGCTGGGGATGAGCGCCAATATCATGTCGCTGGGCGGAATCGCCATAGCGATCGGCGCGATGATCGACGCGGCCATCGTCATGGTCGAGAACCTCCACAAGCACATCGAGCGAAACGAGCGCGAAGGGCGCCCGAAAGGGCATTGGGAACTCGTCGTGGAATCCGCGCAGGAGGTGGGACCAGCGCTCTTCACCTCACTGCTCATCATCACCTTGAGCTTCCTCCCGGTATTCGCCCTCGAGGCACAGGAGGGAAGGCTCTTCAAGCCGCTGGCGTGGACCAAGACGCTCGCCATGGCGGCCGCGACGCTGCTCTCCATCACCCTGGTCCCGGTGATGATGGGTTTGTTCATCCGGGGCGCCATCCGTCCCGAATCGCGCAACCCGGTCAATCGCCTGCTGATTCGGATCTATAGGCCCGCGATCGACTTCGTGCTCCAGCACCGGTGGCCGGTTGTGGCATCGGCCGTGGTCGTGCTGGGGATCACGGTGCTGCCCTGGAGCCGGCTCGGGAGCGAGTTCATGCCACCGCTGAACGAGGGCGCCATCATGGACATGGCATCCATGAACCCGGGCGTAGGCGCCGCGCAGGCGAGGGAGATCCTCCAGCAGCGCGACGCGGCCATCGCCAGCATCCCGGAGGTGGAGATGGTGCTGGGGAAGATCGGCCGGGCGGAGAGCGCCACGGACATGGCTCCCATGTCGATGATCGAGTCCATCGCCATCCTGAAGCCCGAGGAAGAGTGGCGTGAGGGCGTCACCTTCGATTCGATCCAGGCGGAGATGAACGCGCGCGTGAACACCCCGGGCGTCGCCAACATGTGGTCCATGCCGATCAAGAACCGGCTCGACATGCTGGCGACGGGGATCAAGACACCGGTTGGGATCAAGATCTTCGGCCCCGACCTCGCGATGCTGGACCGCATCGGCAGGGAGATTGAAGGGATCCTGCCGCGGGTCGAAGGCACGAACTCCGTCTTCGCCGAGAAGACTTTGGGTGGCCGGTACTTGGATCTGGAGGTGGACCGAACCGCAGTCGCCCGGCACGGGATGACGGTGGACGAGGTGCAGATGGCGATGATGGCCGCCATCGGGGGGATGTATGCGGGCGAGGTGATCGAGGGCCGCGAACGCTATAGCATACTGGTGCGCTATCCCAGAGAGCTGCGCGACAGTCCGGCCAGGCTGGCCAGCACGCTGGTTGCGACCTCTTCGGGCGCACAGGTGGCGCTGGGCGAGCTCGTCCGCATCGAGGTCGTGCAGGGCTCTCCGCTCATCAAGTCCGAGAACTCGTACCTGAACAACATTGTCTACGTCGATGTGCGAGGCCGCGACATCGGGAGCTACGTCACAGAGGCACGTGAGCTCCTGCGGGACCGGCTCGACCTTCCCGCTGGTTACCGGCTGGAATGGTCGGGTCAGTTCGAGGCGATGGAGCGTGCGAACCGGAGGCTAATGTATGTAGTCCCGGTCACGCTCGCGATCATCTTCCTGCTCCTCTATTTCCAGTTCGGGAGTGTAGTGGAGAGCGCGATCGTGATGCTCTCCTTACCCTTTGCCCT
>JBJHBB010000473.1:0-2805 GCA_050485265.1 Rhodothermales bacterium
CTACTGGGTCGCACGATTGACCCACTCGGTCCCGTACGTCACCCCGGACGCCGCGCGCTCATTGGATGCGATCGGCGAGCGCTTCGCCGAACGGATGGCAGACCTCGACCTTCCCCCATTCCGGTTCAACGTGACGTCAGTGCTTCGAACCAGCGAAGATCAGGCGCGCCTAAGGGGGGTCAACATCAACGCAGCGCAGGGCGAATCCAGTCACCAGTTCGCGACCACGTACGACCTTCACTACCAGCGCTTCCGCAGCGGCGTGGACAGCCGGGCATTCGTCGAAGCAGAGCTCGGACCCCTTCCCTACGGCTTTCTCTACGACGAGTTTGCCCGAAAGGCTGAGCGGTTCTTCGACGACATCGCTCAGCGCTATGCCACTCGAATCGGTGCGGAGCTGGGTCGGGCCCTCATCGACCTCGAGAGCGATGGGGTCATCATGGCCATCAGGGAGGTTCAGCAGCCGGTCTACCACGTGACGGTCGCGCGCAGGCTCGCCGACTAGCTCACGGCGCGATGTAGATCAGAACACCTTGTCTAGCGGCACTGCCGAAGAGGCCCGCACCATTGCGCACATTGGACAGAACCTCCGGAATCTCGCCGGGCGATAGCGTGGCCCCGCCAAACTGGGCATCGCGCGATCTGATGAAGTCGTAGGCTGCATCGTCGAGCGCTTGAGCGATGAACGCATTCTGCCCATAGTAGGCGATTGCCAGCCACGGAATCTGAAGTGTGATCGTTCCGTCCGGATTCACACCATACCCCTCCTCGTTCAATAGAGGAGACGTACCGTCGATCAGGCGCACCGCGTCTTCCGGATCGACGAGCTCCGCATAGGTCGGCGTTAGTCCTTTCTCCGGCTGGAGGGCTCGAATGGAGAAGAGGTAGATCGCATTGCGACCGGGATAGGCGCTCGTCGTGACCGTCAATTCCGGCGAGGGTCCGAGTGGTCGATAGGCCACAGTGTCCGGCGGAGGCGTCACCACACGGAACGTGTCCGGCACGACAGTCTCGGCGGTCACAACCTCTCCGGGCCGCACGAGCCCGAGGTGCTCCGGAACCTCCACCCTCAACCGGTAGCGTGAAAGCGGTACCACTGGCGTAGTGACTGAAGGCAGGTAGGCTCCATTACCCTCCACGTAGTCGATCGCCTCCGCAACGCTGCCATCTGGGGCTAGCCGCTCGACTCGAACCACGGCATTGCGGATCGCGCCTCGATCAGGAGGAATGGCCGAGGTAAGGGGGAACGACTGTCCAATCCAGATGGACGGCATCGGCTCGCCGGACATCAGGATCCCGTCAACGACCACCTGAGGAGTGAACGACTCCTCGGCGAGGTCGCAAGCGGCCACTAAAAGAACGGCCGACAAAAGGATGATTCGTTTCATCAGAATGAGAGTGTGAACGACAGATTGGGTAGGATGGGAAGCTGTCGGACAGGCGTCAGCTCTATCGGATTTTCTGATCTATCCAGGAAGTAAAACCAGAGATTCCGACGGTTATAGATGTTGATGATCTGGAATCGGCCCTCATAGTCGGCCACGTTGAAGAACCTCCCCACCCTCGCAATACCGACATCGATGCGGTGATAGGCCGGCAGACGCGCGCGGTTGTAGCCGCTCGTCACGACCGTCCCGCCGTCCGAACCGGGGAACGGGTTGACGACGTAGTGGCCGGTGACCCGCGTGAACGCCTGGCCGGTTGCGTAGATGAAGCTGTTGGTCAGCGTCCACCCCCTGCCGAGATCAAAGTTGGCGACCGCCGATACGTCGTGAGTGCGGTCGTACTTGGGGCTGTAAAACTGCGACTCGCCGGTTTCAGGGTCGGGGTTGAACGGCTCGCCCTGGGCTCCGGTGAACCGGCGCTGGGTAAGCGCGAGCGTGTAGGACAGGAAGCCGGTCAGCCGACCCCGCCGTCGCTCAAGCAAGACCTCGAGACCCGTGGCGTAACCGTCCCCATACCGAAACAGATCTGCGTAGTCTCGGCCGCTGACATCCTGGATGCGCGGGTCGAGTTCGAACAGGTCGCGAAGGGTCCGGTAGTAGACCTCAACGTCGAAGCCGAACGCATCTGTCGGGCGGGTCTTGAGCCCCAGGGTAAACTGGTCTCCGTAGGCGGGTGGCACGCCGTCGTCGGTGGTCACCCAGACGTCGAATCCGGTGAATGCCTCGTTGGAGATCAGCGACAGGAACTGGTAGTAACGGCCGTAGGCGGCCTGCACCAGCGCCCGCTCACCCAGGTAGCGCTGTAGCGCCAGGCGAGGCTCGAGGCGGAAGTACGACCCGTTCGAGAAGTACTGGCTCCGAAGGCCAATCGTCGCGTGCCACGGTCGCGGCGCCAGGGTGAGCTCAGCGTAGGCCTGGCCGTATGTCGACTCGATGAGGCTGCTCAGGGTGGGCCGACCGTCGAAAAAGTCGTTGAGCCTGAGTGTGAGGTTTCCTCCCCAGAATCCCCCTTTCAAACCCACCATCTGGCTCGGGACCCACTCGATGTCCCCTTTGAGCGAGAAGTCGGTGATCGTGTTCTCGCGCCGGAAGGTCGTGCCCGCAATCAGGGCGTCCGGGTAGTTGAAGTACCGGGAGGCGGTGCCGCGCAGCGTCGCGAAAACCTCGTCGGAGATGATCCTCGTGTAGCGCAGGCTGGCCGTCTGGTTGCCGTACTGCAGATCGAAGGCCGCATTCTCAGCAAAAGGGAAGCGGACATCGTCCTTCCCGGCGTAGGTCGCCAGCGAGAGTCGGTTGTTCTGGTCGAGGTCGAGGTTGACCTTCGCGTTGAAGTCGTCGAAGTAAAACGACTCGGGGATGT
>JBJHBB010000474.1:0-542 GCA_050485265.1 Rhodothermales bacterium
GCTTCGAACACGGTCGCAAGAACTGGATCGGAGAGCCTGGGGATAAGCAGCCCGATGGTCATACTCCGATTGGTGGCAAGGCTCCGAGCCCAGGGATTGGGCTCCCAACCCAAACGGGCCGCGGTCTCGTGGACGAGGCTGACCGTTTCGGGACTGATCAGGTGCTCCTGCTCAGGATTCAGGGCCCGCGAAACGGTTGAACGATGGACACCAAGTTCCTTGGCGATGGTCTGAATTGTCGGACGGCTCTGTCTCACGGCAATGACCCAGGCAGGGAGGCGGCGGGACTAGGTCGCTAGTCGTCTTGACGCTGATGCGCCGGTCGGCCATGCTAGCGTGCGCCAGGCGCAACCGGTTGCGAATCGGTGCGCAGATTGACGCGTAAGGGAGCGAGCGGGGCCGGCAACGGGCCGGGGGCCGTGGGAGGACTCTGGCCCAGCGCCAAGCCGGTCACGCGGCCGAAGGAGTACGCAGTGGCATTCGTCGTCGGCGTCGACATCGGTGGCACCTTCACGGACGCCACCGCCGTATCGATGGATGAG
>JBJHBB010000474.1:552-2794 GCA_050485265.1 Rhodothermales bacterium
CCAACAACGTCTCATGATCTCGTCATCGGGCTTGTGTCCACCCTAGAGCTGCTAGCGGAGGAGGCCGGCCAAGACCTCCGGAGCTTCCTCGCGGACACCGTTGAGTTCGCGCACGGGACCACGCAGACCTCCAACGTCATCTTCACGTGGGACGGTGCCCGCACGGGCGTGCTCACGACTCGCGGATTCCGGGACGAGCTGCTGATGATGCGTGCCATCGGACGCGTGGCCGGACTAAGCCTCACCGAGCGCCGCCACCTACGTGCCACAGAGAAGCCACCTCAGATTGTCCCGCCGGCACGGATCCTCGAGGTCGATGAGCGCGTAGACAGCCGGGGACGCATCGTGGTGCCGCTGGACACGGGACAAGCTCTGCGCGCAATCGATGAGTTGCAGGAGGCGGACGTTGAAGCGCTAGCGATCGCCCTGCTGTGGTCACCTCGCAACCCGGAACACGAGCAACGGCTTCGGGAGCTAGTTGAGCAGCGAGACCCCCGGGTACACGTCACGCTGTCTCACGAGATAGCTCCGGTCCTCGGAGAGTACGAACGCGTCTCCACCGCGGCCGTCAACGCCTTCGTTGGCCCCACCCTCGAGAGGTACCTCGCCCGGCTCGAGCAGGTTCTCGCCGAGGCAGGGCTGAGGGTTCCCTTGCTCGTGTTGCAGGCCTCTGGAGGGGTGGTGCGAGCTCAAGACGCTACGCCCGTGCACACGATCGAAAGCGGGCCCGCCGCCGGGTTGGTTGCTGCCGCCGCGATGGCACGAGGGTCGGGGACACGGAACGTGATTGCCACCGACGTTGGCGGCACAACGTTCAAGGTTGGTCTGGTCGCTGATGGGCAAGTGCGCGTCAGCCAGCAGACCGTGATCAACCAGTACGCGCTGCTGATGCCGATGGTGGAGCTGGTCTCTATCGGTGCCGGGGGTGGCAGTATCGCGTGGGCAGACAATGGACGGTTGCGGATCGGGCCGCGCAGCGCCGGCAGCGACCCTGGGCCCGCCTGCTACGGCTGGGGTGGATCCGAGCCGACGGTGACCGACGCTGATGTGGTTCTCGGGTTCCTCTCACCCGACAGCTTCATGGGCGGGCGGCTTCCGCTCTACCCCGACCGTGCCGTCGAAGCCTTCCAACCCTTGGCCGCCGAGTTGTTCGACGGCGACGTCATCGCAGCTGCAGCCGGAGTCCGGACCGTTGTCGATTCCCAGATGGGCGATCTACTCCACAAGGCGACAATCGAGCGTGGCCTCGATCCGCGCGAGTTCGTCCTCTACGCGTACGGCGGCGCAGGACCGCTGCACGCCGCCGGCTACGCGCGAGGGCTAGGAGCTCAGCGAATTGTCGTGCCCGCGACGGCGACGGTCTTCTCCTCCCATGGCGCTGCGCTTTCGGACCTCACAACCACGAGGCTCAGAGCGGCACCTGAGAACGCACTGGCGGACGTCACATCCTTAGAGGAGCTCTTCGCCGATCTCGAGGCCGAAGCCGCCGACTTCCTTCGTCAGCAGGACCGACGGCTGGAAGAACTCACGTGCCGCCGCTGGGCGGAGATGCGCTACAGCCGTTCTCCCGGCGGCCGAAATCGATGTTCTGCGAGTCGGAGTCGACGCCACCGGCGTCACGTCCAGACCTGCAACGCAGACCGTCGACCCCCGAACGCTCTCAGACGGCCACGAACCCAGCGCGAGGAAGGTGTTCTGGCCTGAAGCCACCGCTTGGGTTGAGACTGCGATCCTCGCCGGGGATCAGCTAATGCCCGGGGACACCGTGGAGGGGCCCGCGCTTATCGAACGATTGGGCACCACGGTCGCCATCCCGCCGCGAACCCTCGCGACCGTCGATCCGCATCGCAACATTGTCCTCTCGTTCATCGGCGCCGGAGAGCAGCAGCCATGAGTGAACCCGCCCTGGACCCCGTCACGTTCGAGGTCGTCTGGCATCAGCTGCTCGATATCACCGAGCAGATGGGGATCAAGTACATGCGTACGTCCGGTTCGCCGGTTCTAGTTGGCGCCTACGATGCCGCAACAGCTATCGCATTGCCAAGCGGTGAACTTGTCGCGATGGGCCCCTATATCACCACGCAGGCGCACGTCATGCGACTGCTCATCGAGGCGACAATGCGGATGCGAGGCGGCGCATCCGCGATGCGTTCGGGTGACATGTGGATCACCAATGACCCCTACCTCGGAGCGACGCATCAACCCGATGTGGCGACCTTGGCCCCGGTCCACCACCAAGATG
>JBJHBB010000475.1:0-2781 GCA_050485265.1 Rhodothermales bacterium
CAGGAGCTTGGCGACGTTCTTGAGCGACGGGAAGAACGTCCCCTCACTGTCTCCGTAGCGCAGCCACAGGAAGCTGAGCACCCTCGCCTGGGTGGGCGTGAGTTCGGGGTGGAGGAGGATCGCCTCGGTGATCTGACGGGTGAAATCGGGGTTGCGACCCCGCCGGCTGCGTCCCACTCGTGGCGCAGCCGCCCCTGTGGAGCTGGCGTCCGATCCGGCACTCATGTCGCCCTCGTCATCTTGACCATGCGCGCCCGTCGGGCGGCTCCCATGTTCTCGGCATGCGTTGCGGTACGGAGATGGCGAGGGTTGACGCACCGCCGCACCATGCAGAGGTGGTCGATCTCCAGGCTGTCGGGGATCGGGCCGACGAACAGCTCGTACGAGACACGGTGGGCTGGCTGGTGCTTCCCGCCGACCTTCAGGTAGCCGTACCCGCCTCGCTCGGAGCCGGACCTCACACCGGTCCACTCCCAGCAGCCCGTCTCGTCGTTGACGACGAACTTGGGGATGAAGCGGCCGAGGACGTCGAACTCGTTGAGCATCACCACGATCCAGCCTCCTGACGTGAGGAGTTCATGCGCTGGCGTTCAGCGCTGAGCCACTGACGGTTCACGAGACTGAGTGCGAGGCTCGCGCCAGCGAAGCCGACCGCGATGCACCCCAGGATGGTTGCCAACATCTCACTGTCCTTCCGACGTGCGTCCGAACTCGATCCCCTCCGCCAGCCCCTCGGCGATGCCCCACGCGACCTCACGGGCGAGCCCAGCTGGGTGCGCCGCGAGGAGCCGCTGGGCGAGATCGCGGCCGACGTCCTTGCCGAACAACCGATGCTCGTCGTGGAGCCGCACGACCTCGGCGATGCTGATGGGCATGACTCGGGCCTCCTGGAGGGTCACTCCAGTGATCGGCAGACCGAGGACAGAGATTCCACGCGCACAGAAGTGGCCCGCCGCCGCGACGAGCGCTGACGGCGGCTCTCAGCGGCCCGTTGAAGCCACTCCTGGCTCTTCGGGCGGCTTCGGGGTGCCCACTACCCGGTGGCCCAAACCTTGGGCCATGCTCGCACCGCTTCGGTGGCAGGAGACTCAGCTGGGTGCGTTACGGCCTACGGTCTCGGGCACGGCTCCCTGAGGTTCCACAGCCATCGGTCGCTTGATAGCCGATGGTGCCCACGGCCCCTACTCGCACTCGTTCGTCGAGAACTCCAGCAACTTGAAGAGGCTGCTGTCAGTCTCATCCTGGAAGTAGTCACTGAGGTAGTCGGCGTAATAGTCGAGGCCAAAGCCGTACGCCATGAAGGGTTGGTCCTCACGGTACGGATCCTGCTCGCCATGCCAAGCACGCCAGAGATCCCGCAGGCCGGCTTGGATCTCGTCAACATCCATGTTGTGACGGTGCTGGCCGCTGTACGCGGCCGTGGTGCGCTCATGCGCGGCGCAGTACGCCTGACGATCTGCCTCGTCCGGCAAGGGGCCGCACTCGGTAGTCCAGTCGCCTTGCCTGAAGCCTTGCTCTGTCGCGGCGGGCTCATGCCACTGGGTCGCTAGGCAGAGCTCCCCGGTATCGGGGTGCCTGATGAACTCGTTTCTGTTCACATCCCAGAAGCCCGCCTTGAAGTACGAGGTCAGGGAGGTGAGTTCTTCGATGACGTCCTGAGTTAGGCCCATCGCGTCCTGCTCGGCCATCGTGCGCTCGACCGAACTCGCCTGGTCGCTCAGCTGCTCCTCGAAGTCCGCCAGCGCGATAGACGAGCCTTCGGGAACCATCCCTCCGTCGATCTCGCCGAAGTCGCTCAGGGTCATCGCGACCGTCAAGGTTGTCTCAGGCGTGAAGGAGATGAGGATCTCGAAACCTTGCAGCCTGCCCGAATCATCGATGCGCACTTCCACGGCCATCGGGAACTCGAAGAAGCCTCCCCCGTCAGTCGTTACAAGGTACTTCGTTACCGGTTGCGATCCCTCAAGGTCACGTCCGAGCAAGTCAACCTGACTGCTACGACTCAACTCGTCCATGAGTCGCTCGATCGACCCCGGCCTCGCGAATGGGACAAATGCTTCTCCACCGAACGCGGCATTGCCGAGCGACGATGACATTCGTTCAGCAGCGTCATCTTGGCCCATCAAGATCCACGTCTCGAAGAGTCGCGCTTCTGTCTCCGGGGTGATCAGGTACACGCCTTCGTCAGCCGCGACCGCTGACAGGTGGTACCACTCCTCGATTCTTAGGTCGGATGCAGATTCGCCACCGAAGATGGTGCGTTCACTTACCTCCGCCTGCGAGACTCGCTGCGAGTCCTCGATCAGCTCTAGGACGATGTGGGCTGCGGCACTGCCACTGTCACGCGTGAGATCGACCGCATCCCCGACAGCCGAGTTCGGTGAAGACTCCGAGACCCCGAGGTCGGGCTCGTCGTCGCCGACGTCTGCGGCGTCCACCGAAGGCTCAGCGTCCTCAATCTCCGCCGCCTGCTCTGGCGGTGGATCTGCTGTCTCAGAGGAGTCTTGGCCGCATCCCGCGACTAGAAGGGTCACCAGCGCCAGAGAACAAGCTCGACGAATACGGCGAGTGGATGGTCGGGCCGGGGCAGAGGTCACTGTCTGAAGTGTGTACTGCGTCATGCCGTGGGCTTTCGCTCTTGAGGGTGACCTCGCCGGTTGGCTGCATGCTTCGAGTGGCCACTACGGATGACTCCGAACTCGATCCCGAGGAGCTGCTGCGACGCGAGCGTGGTCCACTGGTGCCGAGTGGCGCGGGACTGCCTTCGTGGTATCGGCACCC
>JBJHBB010000476.1:0-2774 GCA_050485265.1 Rhodothermales bacterium
GGACGCAGACCTGTTCGCGCAGTTGCTCGATCATCTCGAACGGCGAGGCGTGAACGTCATCCTCCGCCTCCACGACTCATTTCGCTTCGATCGTTCTTACCGCGGGTTCCTGAACGATCTCGTGCGAGATCGGCCTGGCGTAGTGCTGAAGTTCAAGGACCACCATCCGGATAACTTTCTGGACATGCAGGTCGCGGACGTCCTGGTTACCAACTACTCGTCGATCGCGAATCTCTTCTATGCGACCGGCAGGCCGACCGTACACATGTACCCTGTCAAGTCCGCCGATGAGGCCTTCATGAATCGGCAGTACACGATTCTCGGAGTGAAGAAGTCTGAGGTCGATTCGGTGCGATTCATCTGGAAGCAGCCCCCCGAGGAGCATGGTGGATTGCTCGCACGCAACTTCCGAGACCTGATCGACCAGGTAGACCGTGCCCTGGACGAGCCTGATTGCTGCAGAGAAGTCGCGCGTGACTTTCTCGACCGGCACATGATGGGCGCGGACGGCAGGGCGGGCGAGCGAGCTTTCGCCGCATTAAAGGAGCTGGGAGCTGCGCGATCGTAGCAGGCCGCGAACAATGGGTTGAATATGTCGGGCCCCACCGCCTTCCTCGAGACGGCACCTATATTCGCGGGTTGCCACTGTGCGACACATTTCTCTCACGACTCCCACAGGTCATGTCGAGCACCATCACTGATTCGCGGGGAAAGCTCCTCGTTCTACTGCCCGGCATGGGAGCCGTGGCTACCACCTTCATCGCCGGCGTCGAGGCCGTGCGCCGGGGGAATGCCGCCCCGATCGGGTCGATCTCTCAGATGCAGACGATCCGCCTGGGTAAGCGCTCGGAGAACCGCAACCCTCTCGTCCGTGACTTCCTGCCCCTTGCTACGCTCGATGATCTCGTGTTCGCCGGGTGGGATCCGATCCCGGACGACGCCTACGATGCATCGGTCCGGGCGGGCGTGCTGAACGACCGCGATCTGGAGTCGGTGGGTGATTTTCTGCGCACCATCAAGCCGATGCCGGCTGCATTCGATCAGCGCTATGTCAAGCGCCTCGACGGCACCCACGTCAAGAAGGGTGAGTCGAAGTACGATCTGGCACAGCAGCTGCGCGAGGACATCCGCGACCAGTTGGCCGCCCACGGTGCTGAGCGCGCCGTCATGGTATGGTGCGGATCGACGGAGGTCTTCCTGTCGCCAGCTGCGTGCCACATGACGCCAGAGGCGTTCGAGGAGGGTCTGCGCAACGACGACCCCGCGATCGCGCCGAGCCAGCTCTATGCCTACGCGGCCATCATGGAGGGCGTGCCGTACGCGAACGGCGCACCCAATCTCTCGGCCGACGTCCCCGCGCTTCAGCAACTCGCCGAGGAACGGGGAGTGCCGATCGCCGGCAAGGACTTCAAAACCGGCCAGACGTGGCTCAAGACGGTCGTGGCCCCGGGACTGAAGGCCCGCATGCTCGGGCTGCGGGGATGGTTCTCGACGAACATCCTCGGCAATCGCGACGGCGAAGTGCTGGACGATGTCGACTCGTTCCGCGCCAAGGAGGTCACCAAGGGCAGCGTCCTCGACACGATTCTGCAGCCCGATGTGTACGCCGACCTCTACAAGGACCTCTACCACAAGGTGAGGATCAACTACTACCCGCCACACGGCGACGCCAAGGAGGGCTGGGACAACATCGACATCTTCGGGTGGATGGGCTACCCGATGCAGATCAAGATCAACTTCCTCTGCCGGGACTCGATCCTCGCGGCGCCCATCGTGCTCGACCTCGCACTCTTCCTCGACCTGGCCAGCCGCGCAGGCAAGAGCGGCATTCAGGAGTGGTTGTCGTTCTATTTCAAGAGCCCGCACGTCGAGCAAGGGCACGTTCAGGAGCACGACCTCTTCATTCAACACTTCCGCCTCAAGAACACGCTCCGCGTGATGGGCGGTGAGGAGCCGATCACACATCTTTCGGAGCACTTCGACGAGTACGAAGAGCAGCAGACCCACGTCGAGGCGTAGGCGTGAGGCCGAGCGGTCGGACGGGTGTGATTCTGGCCGCGGGCTTCGGCTCGCGCCTGGAAGGCGTGTCGTCGGAAACGGCACTGAAGCCACTCACTCCGGTGGGCGGCAAGCCGCTGCTTCTAAGGACCATCGCCGGCCTCTCCGAGGCAGGCTGCAGCAAGGTGATCGTGGTGTTGGGCCACGGAGCGGATGCCGTCGAGGGTGCCGTTCGGGCCGCCTACAGGGGGGACGTGCCCCTGTCGTTCGTCCTCAATCCTCGCTACGATCTTTCAAACGGTGTCTCTCTTCTGGCGGCGGCCGACCTCATCGAGGGAGAGTTCATTCTCACCATGGCAGATCACGTGTTCGGCGACGAAGTCTATGACCTGGCCCGAGAGCACAGACCGCCTTCGGGCGGCGCCATGCTGCTCGTCGACTTCGACATAGATGGTGTCTTCGATCTGGATGACGCCACCAAGGTGCGGCAGGAGGGCGGTCGCATCGCGGCCATCGGCAAGCAGATCGATCAATTTGACTGCATCGACACGGGACTGTTCGTATGCACTCCGGGGCTCATCGACGCTATCCGAGACGTGTTCGAGGACCGGGGTGATGCCTCGCTATCCGATGGCGTCACACGACTGGCCGCTCAGAACAAAATGACGGTCATGGACATCGGTGACGGCTTCTGGCAGGATGTGGATACGCCGGAGATGCTGGCCGAGGCGGAGCGCAGGCTGGCAGAGCGTCAGCGAATCACCATGAAGTCGTAG
>JBJHBB010000477.1:0-2766 GCA_050485265.1 Rhodothermales bacterium
ACCAAGCCCAGGTGCGAGCGGCGTGGAACCGGCTCCAAGCATTCGGCCTTGTCGATGCGACGGCCCCCGATGAACCGCCCGGATCGCCTCCCTACGACGATGAGATTCCATACGTTGCGGACGGTGAACTTCTTGCGAGCGCCCTCTGATCCGAGCGCGCCCGACTGTGGGCGAGTGCGATCACCAGCCAGTGATGCGCACAGTTGACAACGTGGCTGAGCCAGGGCAGACGAGCGCCGGATCGCCTACTGGGGCGGCGCCGATGAGCCCGTGTTGACGGTACGGGCGGCGATGTCACCTGAACCGGAAGCTTCCCACCAGACGCCGTCGGATGCGCGACAGGAGCGTGGGGCCAGTCGACTCGCCCACCGGGGCAACCCGAGCCCGAGGCGTGGCGAAGCCAGAGTCGGCTGCCCAGTCGATCTGACCGCTCCGGATCCAGTAGTGCGATCGGCACGGCAGTCGCCAGTTGCCGATTGATGGCTCGAGCGAGATCGCCTGGCCGTCATACCTGAGCTGCCAGTCGTTCGGCGAAATGGGTGTGACGACCTCCTCGCCACAGCCGCAAGCGCAGAGGTGAATAGCCGTGGCGTAGGTCATCGACACGTACAGGACGCCTTCCTCGAGGTCATCGGGCACAGAGACAATGAACTCCGGGCGCAGGCATGTACGGCTCAAGGGCGGTCCTCGTTGACGATGAAATTGCCGCCCAGCATGTAGCCGGACTCGTGTTCGCTCTCCTGATCGGCGTAGAAGCCCACCATCTTCTTCCATCTAACGACCGCCAGGGTGGCGTTGAGCGCATTGAGGTCGGCGATCTGGATGTTCGCCTTGTACTCGTCAGCTTGGTCGCCGCTGCCGCAGGGAAGCCGATCTGCCAGGTGGTCGTGCTTCTGGGGTGTGCCGGTCGTCGTGCGGATGATGCCTCCCAGTTGGCCCTCTTCCGTGCGGTAGAGGCCCATGCCGGCGTCAACGAAGGGCATGCGGGCCACGACCAGCGCGTTGGCGATCAACGCACGCGTGTCGTTGTCATCGACGCAGATGAACACGAAGTCGTGCTGGGTGAGGTCACGCACGTTGTCTTCGTCGATCCGATACGGATACGCGGTCAATCCTCGGCGGAAGCGGCCGTACACCCTCGCCCAGTGCTCGGCCTTGTTCGGCGCTGCCTCCAGTTCCTCAATCGTGATGACTCCGGGCGCTCGGAACGCGTTGTGCTGTAGGAGGACATCGCCGTCGTAACACCCGATCTCCCTCACCGGTGTCTTGGCAACCAGGTCCAGCACGTAGACCCCTGTCCCGCCGAGACCGACGATCCCGATCGACAGGGCACGAAACGCGCCGGTGTCTACGCCGGAACGGCTGCTCGCCGTATCCACGTAGTGGAACGTTCCTTCATCGTCATCGTCGGCTATCGGAGGGAAACAACGCGGTGTCGCACCGGCGTCGACAGCCTCGGCGTGACTCGCGATCGCGGTTGCGTAGGTTGACATCTTCGCGTAGTAGTCGTCGTAGCCCCTCCGGGCGGGCTTGCTGGACAGGCGGTGTGATGTCGTCCGTCCGCCCTTGCTCTCGCGCCTGTCGCTGTTGATGATGCCCGCCAGCCTTCGGCCTCCCGTGTCATGGGGAGTTCCTCCTGCGAAGTACGCGACGTGTGACCGAGGCTTTGCCGTGCGGTCGCCCGAGAGGTCGAGGTCGCAGATGAGAGCTCCGATGCCGACCTGGCCCTGCGCATCGAGGAATGGGACGGGGTGAACGACGAGCGCTCCGTCGTCCGCGACGCTCACCCCGTAGCCCTCGTCTCGGAGTCGTCGGAGGTCAGGGCTACGACCGATCAGTCTTTGTGACATCGAATGTCATCCCGTCCTTGACCTTCACGGACTTCCCGGCGACGAGGGATCCCTCGGGCTTGTTGCCGATCCCACGCCGGTACTTCACGGTGTAGGTGATCAACTCGTTGCCGAAGTCCGCTCCCGGGTAGGCGAGCTCGACGACTTGGGCGTAGGAGATCTCCTTCGCCGTCCAGGGGTGCGGCTTGGTGTTGACGACGATTGTCAGTTCCTTGGCGGGAGGCATCGGTGCTCCTGTCGTAGATCCAGCTGTCGGCTTCGATGGGGCGTGCTCGCTCGGTGCGACACACCTCCGTGGCCGTCCATGCCGATTCCGGTACGTTGTTTGAGTCCAGCAACATGGTAGCGCCCTGTGTTGCGCATGTCGAACATCATTCGACTAGTGGAAAGGGAGGCCGATGTCAGACGAGCCCATCCTTGACGTTGCTGCCATCTACGCCTCGCTCGATCAGGAACGCCAATCACGCAGGATGAGTTGGAGGCAAGTAGCGACAGAGGCTGGAGTCAGTCCATCGACCCTCTCACGCATGGCGCAGGGCCACCCACCGGCGCTGGAAGGTGTCGTCAAGTTGGCCAACTGGGCTGGCAGCTCACTCGACGAGCTGGTCGGTCGAGGCTCTGGTCGCATCTCGGCCGACATAGCTCCACCGGCCGCGATCTCCTCCTACCTGCGGACGAGGAAGGAACTGACGGCCCAAGGACTGGATGCGCTGGAGGCCATCATCCAGACCGCCTACGAGAAGCTGAGGACCGACGATCCCGCATGACGAAGCTGCGACGGGGATTCAAAGCCGAGGCCGAGCGACTCGCTCTGGAACTCAGGGCGGAGCTCGGCCTGGACGCGCATGACGCCATCGACCCTCGAGACCTGGCCGAGGAGTACGGCGTCCCCGTCGTCGGCGCGAGAGACCTGGAC
>JBJHBB010000478.1:0-2756 GCA_050485265.1 Rhodothermales bacterium
CTCGGGTCTGGGAGCTGGCGGTGCGCCGAGTCTGTAGATCTGCGGGCGACATTCTCAACAACAACTCGCAGTCTCGGATTGGCAGTTCCGCTCCGGTCAAGCTGGCCGCATTTCTGCGCGGTGTCGCCCACCGAAAGCTGTTCAAGCGTGATCTCGACGGCACCGAGATTGGTAGTTATGCCGGGCGTGGCTCCTGGCCCGACTTTGGCCACTACTACCGTAACTCCAGGGTCGTGCCGTCGCTCTGGACTGGTCGCTCTCCTGAGGTGGCCGACGTGCTCGAACATGTTCTTGGACTCGATCCCTGGGCCACTCCGCTGGATAAATGGGCCCAGCGTCCGCATGTCTTCTCCAGGATTCTCACCGTCAAGTTGTGGCTCGATCATACTATCGGTGGTATTCACATCGCTGATACGATAGCCGGACCCTATCAATCCGACGAGATGTGATGCACGGCATTGCTATCGTCACCGGCGCGCACCTGTGCCGCAACCCGCGCGTGGTCAAGGAGGCCGATGCGCTTGCCCGCGCCGGCTACGAAGTCATCGTCGTGGGTCCGATTCTGTCGGATGAGCTGGAGGCGGTGGACGCAGACCTTCTAGCGAGCAGAAGCTGGCGCCGCGTCGCGTCAGTCGATCTGCGTACGCGGCGTGGGGATCTGGATCGTGTTCGCCGCCGGCTCGGAATGGAGGTCGTCCGTCGCCTTGGCCGGCAGAGCCCCGACGCGCTCGGGTACGGCATTCGGGCTGCGCTGCGCATCGTGCGCAATCTCCGACCTGATCTCACGATTGGCCACCAGGAGGTCGGCCTCTGGGTTGCGAGCGAGATGCGTCGACGCGGATTCCGCGCAGGAGCCGATCTCGAGGACTGGTACTCGCGCGACCTTTTGCCGCAAGACCGCGTCGGACGGCCCGTCGGGCTACTGGAGCGCCTCGAAGCCGAGATGCTCGCCCATGGGAAGCCCGTGTTCACAACGTCTGACGTGATGGGCGTTGCCATGGAGGACGCCCTCGGCGGACGAAGGCCGGTTACCATTTACAACGCCTTTCCGTGGTCGGATCGCAAGGCCGTCAATGGGAGCGCTAGCGATCGCCGCGACCGAAGCCGGCCGTCGCTGCACTGGGTCTCGCAAACGATTGGTCCCGGACGCGGCCTGGATCTGCTCATGGATGCTCTCGGAAAAGTCGATACGCCCATCGACGTACACCTGCGCGGAAACGTTGATGGCGATGCGAAACGTTGGCTCAATGAGCGATTCCCGACACACGGAGGTCACCGGCTTCATATGCATAATCTCGTTCCTCCGGACGAGCTCCTCAGCCGGCTAGCGGAACATGATATCGGACTGGCTCTCGAGGAGTCGACACCGCCGAGTAGAGACCTGACCATAACGAACAAGATTCTGCACTATCTCCTGGCCGGAATGGCCGTCAGAGCGACACCTACGGCAGGGCAGCGAGAGGTAGGCCTCGCAGCGCAAGGTGCGGTAAGACTGCTGCCCGAAATGAGCTCGCACGAACTTGCATGCGCGATCTCGGATCTTGTCTCAACCGAACAAACCCTTGCCGACGCTCGTGCAGCCGCGCTCGATTCGGCACAGAGGGTATTTTGCTGGGAGCGCCAGGAGCCTCGTCTGGTTGAGGCTGTCGAGCAAGCGCTTGGCGCCGCGCCGCCGGTTGCCTGAAGCAGACCGGCGCATCCTCACTTCCGGTATTTCGTGAAGCGCGTTCTCATCATCTCGCCCGCCTTCCCACCATCCAACACGGCGGACATGCACCGGGTGCGGCAGAGCCTGCCGTACTTCCGTGATTCTGGGTGGGAGCCCACGGTGCTCGCGCTTCGACCGGAGCAGGTTGAAGCCCCCGTTGATCCTCTTCTTGAGGCTTCCATACCAGACGACCTTGACGTTCGGCGGTTAGATGCCGTTGACGTCCGGCTCACGCGTCGGATCGGACTGGGCAATATGGACCTCCGCGCATTGCCCTACATCATGCGCGAGGGAGGGCGCCTACTCGCAAGTGGTGGCATTGACTTGGTTTACTTTTCGACCACGGCGTTTCTCCTGATGGGGCTCGGACCACGCTGGAAGAGGAAGTTCGGCGTGCCTTACGTGGTCGACTTGCAGGACCCCTGGGTGAGCGATTACTACAGTGGAGACGGTGCACCCCCCCCGCCCGGCGGTCCAGCAAAATATGCTGCCATACAGTGGCTAGCGAGGAGGCTCGAACCACGGGTCATGCGCGAGGCAGCGCACATCATTTCTGTGTCGCCAGCGTACCCAAAGATGCTTCAAGAGCGGTATCCGGAAATCGACGATCACCGTTTCACAGTGCTACCCTTCGGAGCTCCCGAACGCGACTTCGAGGTTCTGGAAAGCGAAGGAGTCACCCAGTCAGTCTTTGATCCTCAGGATGGAAAGCGGCACTGGGTGTACGTCGGGAGAGGGGGCGGTGACATGGCGAAAGCGCTCGAGGCCTTTTTCGCTGCGATCGCCTAGTGCCGCAGGCAGGGTGATCGGTCTCACGACGATCTCGCGATCCATTTTGTAGGGACCGACTACGCGGCGGGCGATCGAGCGCGAAAAACGGTTGAGCCCATCGCCGAGCGGTACGGTGTTGACGATCTGGTCGTGGAAAGTCCCCATCGAATCCCTTACTTCGACACACTCGCATGTCTCCGAGATGCGCACGCGCTCTTGATCGTCGGATCAGATGACCCGGGCTATACCGCTTCCAAGTTGTACCCCTACATCCTGG
>JBJHBB010000479.1:0-2748 GCA_050485265.1 Rhodothermales bacterium
AGGCCACGCTGGTAGAAGTGACCCGTGTAACGACCCATGTAGGTGGCGTCGACATGGTCCCCGTGCAAGTGGATCTCCTCACCATCGAGGTGCTGCAGTCGGAGGGTACCGTTATCGTGCAAGACCCTACAGACTGCGGCTCGGCCATCGACGAGGACGGCGGCCATCTCGCCGTCGTTCACGCTGTCCTCATCTCCATCCAGCAAGAGGTACTCGCCGGCAGCCACTTCGACACCACGGACCGGCTGGTCCACGCGGACGGCGAAGCTCTGCGCGAGACCTGGAAACAGGCTGCTCAAGGTGACCTCCTCGACAGCGAGTGCGATCTCGTACTGACCGTCTGCGACGTGCCCCTGCACCGGGAACCCACCACCGGGCAGACCCTTGCGATGCCCGATGAGGCGATAACCCTCATCGTCGCGCGCCAGGTAACCCTTACGCTCGAGGGCTTTCAGGTTCTGAGTGACCGAGTTCGGGGAGCGGTAGCCGAATTGCTGTACGATCTCTCTGTAGGTCGGCCAGACTTTCGTTTCCCTGATGTGTTCAGCCAGGAACTCTAAAAAGGCGTGTTGCTTGCTCGTCAGTTGCTTGCGACTCATCCTCACCGGCGTGGCGCTATTCGCGGGATGGTTATGAGACGAACATAGGTCGCAAGCGCCTGTAATGCAAGGCTCGCGACACAGGTCTCATTGGGAGTTCTAACGCTCGCCCCTCACCCGCCTGAGCGCAATATGTGTTCGAACACGCTTTTAGAGCGGGGTGCGTACTGCATATCCAGGTGGTGCTGGAGGTAAGCGTCGGCAAGACGCACCGTTTCTTCAAGCTGCGACGGACTCAAGCGGAGGCGCATGCACGTCTGTAGGTCGGTGCGGGCGCAAATCGCGAACGCGCGCAGCGCCTCGCGGCTGGCACGGACCGAACCAGTGGCGCCGTCGGCAACGACGGCCCCTGTCGACAACTCGAGGAAGCCCTCGGCCGCTGTCACGGAGAGTACCTCGTCTCGCTGGACGCTGGGTCCGAAACCGAGCTGCTCTGCCAGGCGAAGCTGAAAATGTGGGAGGACATTGCCGGCGTGGTGCGTCGCCACGTCCAGTTGAATCAGTGACTGCAGAGCGAGATTGTATAGGGGGATGTTCTGGTCGTTAACCTCAGTTAGTGAGCGCACGAGCTCGATGATCCGAAATCCAGCGTGCAAGCGATTGACGTCCGCGGCCAGGCGGGGAAGGCGCACCGAATGGGCGCTCTCCTTGAGCGTGTGGACGTCGCGGCCGGCGCGGTAATAGTACAGGACCTCGATGCACGACATCGGCAGCAACGTCGAGCCGAAGCGGCTCCCCGGACGGCGCGCTCCCTTGGCGATCACCGAAACGCGACCGTGCGAGCGTGTGTACAGCGACACGATGTGGCTCGTGTCGCCATAGTCGATGCTCCGTAGAACGATTGCGTCGCTGCGCTCGATCATCGCGGCCCGAAATGCGTTGCGTGGAGGTTACGCGCGAAGGGTCGCGGTGTCTACCCGATACTGGTCAGCCAGTTACGGATTGATGCCTCTGGACCTTCGCCGTCGACTTTATGCTCTTCAGCAACGCGTCGCGATAACGAACGGCGAGGCGACCGCCCTGATAGTAATCGTAACGATTCTGGTGGCAGGCGGTCTGATTCAGCACCTTCACCATCCGCATGTCGATGTGGACCCTGTCGTCTACTCCGAACTCGACGCGATGATAGCGGTAGGAGCGCAACTACCACCACCTGACCCGGCGGCGGACGTAGTGAGCAGTGAGCGAATCGAGTCCTCGAGTGCTGCTGGAGGGGGACGGTCACATAGCTCCGGGCGTTTGCCGCCGGTACGGCTGGACCCCAACACAGCGTCGGCGGCGCAGCTTCAGAGACTGCCGGGAATCGGTCCGGCCCTGGCCGCACGCATCATCGAGTATCGAGAACAGCTCGGCCGGTTCGACCATGCGCGAGACCTGACAAGAGTTCGCGGGATTGGACCCCGCACCCTCGAGCGCTTCGAGCCTTTCATCGTTATCGAGGCTGGCGGAACGAGGCAGCCGTCGAACGAAGCCGCTCAGTCCGATGGGACCTCCCTGGCCGAGTCCACTTCGGGATCAGAGGCGCCATTCGATCCGTGATGCTCGCGCGACCGCCGGGCAAGCTCCTCCGGGGTCCAGTCCTTGCTGAGTTCCTCCTCGCGGTTCAGGAAGCGCCAAACTGGATAGAGCAGGATGAACGCGAGGAGAAAGAAGCCGATCGTCGCTAGGACCGCAGCGAGCGGTGCGTGTTCGAATGCCTGAGGATCCATGATTCCGAGCTATATCACCCCGGACAACCCGCCCGCGATGCCGAGGTTCGGTTGCCGGCGGTAGCTTCACGTGGTGATCCCGCTGATTGACGCTTATCTCTACCGCCAGGGTGCTTCCGGACCGGAGTGGCTCCTGCTCCACCGCGCGCCTGGAAAGCTTTACGCAGGAGCGTGGCGGATGGTCGGCGGGAAGGTCGAAGACGGTGAGTCCGCCTGGCAGGCAGCCATTCGGGAGGCGCGAGAGGAGACCGGAATCGCTATCCAGCGCATGTGGGCGCTACCCTACGTGAATACGTTCTATGATTGGAAAACGGACACGGTGATGGTCGCCGCGGCCTTCGCGGTGGAAGTGGATGGTCGCGTGCAACTCGACGATGAACACGACCAGGCGGAGTTTCTCCCCCTGGAGCAAGCTCGCTCCAGACTAGAATGGCCCGAGC
>JBJHBB010000480.1:0-2748 GCA_050485265.1 Rhodothermales bacterium
ACAGCCATCACCCCGACCACCCAGAACAGGACGGCCTTCTTGGCCGAGCCGCCGTCACGAGCGGAGAAGATTCGCTGGTAGGTGTTCGCGTCGCCCATCAGGAGAAGCATGGTCGGCACGAAGAACGAAATGGCGATCAGCGGCGCCGAATCGATGAGAGCGCTCTCCTGGGCCCAGTTGCCGAAGAAGCCTGTCTTGCCCGTCGCCTCGGCGTGGGCGACAATCTCTGCCGGACCGCCGACGGCGATGACCACGACGATGATCGCGGCCAGCACGCCGCCCATCATCAGCGCACCGTTAACCACGTCCGTGTACACCACCGAGACCATCCCCGCGAGGGCCGTGTACGTGACCGCGAAAACGGCAGTGATGATGATTCCGGCTTCGACCGTGATGCCTCCGTCGGTAATGACGCTCAGGATCCGCCCTCCCCCGTTGAACTGGTAGGAGACGATCGTGAGATAGGCGATGATCGTGGTGATGGTCGCCAGGACGCCGGCGGTGCTGTTGTAGCGGGCCTCGAAGATGTCGGGGATGGTCACCTTGCCGAACTGCCGAACTCTGCGCGCGATGACCCAGACGAACATGATGCCCACCCAGGCACCGGCGCTCGACCAGGCGCCTGCGAAGCCGTTGCGATAGCCTAGTCCGGCGCCTCCAAACAGCGATCCGTTACCGATCCACGTGGCCAGCAAAGTGCCCACGAGGATGTACCAGGGCAGTGTGCGCCCCGCGACCATGAAGTCCTCGCTGTCCTTCACGCCGCGGCTCTTGTAGACGCCCACACCCACCAGCGCGAGCAAATACACCAGTATCGCTGCGATGTATGGGTTCAGCAGGATGTCGAGCACGAGGAGCGACGTTTGGGCGGCGGCGAAGTTAGCTCCGAACCGCGGTTCATTCTGCCCCGCCGCCCCTCGCCGGACGACACGCTCGCAAGCTTCAGCGTCCGCTTGCTGCACCCCCGAGGATCGCCAGCGCCAGCCGGTGTGGTGCTCGCTCGCTTCCGTCGAGTTGATCGATGGCCGATTGCAGCGCCTCCAGCCGTTTCGGGGACCAGAACTCCTCGCGCCAGCCTGCCTCGACAAGCCGCCGCACCCGCCTCTTGAGACGCTCGTCACGGTGGTGCTGCCAGCCTTCGTGTCCTTCCAGATAGGAGCGGTGCCGCCCTAACGCACCGATTAGCTCGTCGACACCCTGGTCCTGCGTGGCCACGGTCCTGACAACAGGCGGCGACCATTGTGCCTCGTCGCCAAACCCGGGTCGCAGACGCAACACGGAACGAAGAGCACCGACCATCTCCGCGGACTCCGGGTGATCGGACTTGTTGACCGCGAACACGTCGGCTATCTCCATGAGGCCGGCCTTCATGGCCTGCACGGCGTCGCCGCTCTCGGGGACGACCACCACGAGCACTGTGTCGGCGGCCTCGGCCACGTCGAGTTCGCCCTGGCCGACACCTACCGTCTCGAGAATGACGACGTCAAATCCCGCGGCATCGAACACGTCGCACACGGCCTCGGCGGCTTCGCTGAGACCGCCGCCGTAGCCGCGAGCAGCCAGCGACCTGAAGAAGACGCCCTCGTCACCGAGCCGGTCGCTCATCCGGACGCGATCCCCCAGCAACGCTCCGCCGGTGAACGGACTCGACGGATCCACGGCCACACAGGCAACCGACCTCCCCTTCCCCCGGAAATGCTCTACGAGGCGATCGGTGAGGGTCGATTTGCCGGCGCCCGGCGGTCCGGTGATGCCAATTCGCCACGCGCGTCCCGTGTGGGGATAGAGCGCATCGACGAGCTCCTCACTTCCATCCTGCCGATTCTCGACTGCGGTGATGGCTCGCGCTATCGCCCGGCGGTCGGCGGCTAGAATGGACTCCAGAAGCGGCATCGAGGGTGGCGAACGAATGTTCGGCGGTGATCGATCGAAGCGAGGGAAGCTATGACGATCAGTCCTCTCTCGTCCGCCGGCGCTTCATCGCTCACCGTTTCGACAGTGGTCGTGCCTTTTCCTGTTCCTCGGCCGCGACGCGTCGGCCGGACTCTTCATCGACCAGGTACAGCACAGCCGCGCCCACGACGAAGAACAGGATGATGGACAATATGCCGAGCCGGCTCGACCCGGTGAGCGCGATCATCAGCGCGAAGACGGTCGGGCCCATCATCCCCGCGAACTTGTCCATCACCCCGAAAAAGCCAAACAGCTCACCGGATTTGTATGGGGGGACCATACTCGCATACAGGGAGCGCGAGAGGGCCTGCGTGCCGCCCTGCACCGTCCCCACCAGCAACGCGAGCGCCCAAAAGTGCACTGCCGTGGTCATGAAGTAGCCCAGGATGCTCACGAAAGTGTAGACGAGCAGTCCGAGGAAGATGGCGTTTTTGGTACCGATGCGGCCAGCCAGCATCCCGAACAGGAATGTGAACGGGACACCAACGAACTGCACCATCACCACGGCACCGATCATGTGCGCCTGCCCGATCCCGAGCTCGGCTCCGTAGACGGCCGCCATCCGAATGATGGTGCCGATGCCGTCGCCGTAGATGAAGTAAGCGATCAGCAGCAAGAAGGCGTTGCGGTACGACCGCAGCGAGCGGAACGTGGCCACGATTCGGTCGATCGCGAAGCGGAACGTCCCCTCCGAGAGATCCTCGCCCGGGACGACCTCGACCGGCGGCTCCGGCACCCGAAGGAACAGCGGGAGCGAGAAAGCGGCCCACCAGACGGCGACCAGAAGGAAGGAAA
>JBJHBB010000481.1:0-2742 GCA_050485265.1 Rhodothermales bacterium
CGCGTGAACGTTCCGACGCAAAGACGTGCGCGAGCGGCTCACCAGGGCGAACGGTCTCTCCGGGTTTCTTGAGGCGGATGTAGCCTGCGATTGGGTCCACGTCATCTTCTTTCGTGGCTCGCCCTGCTCCGAGCCGCACCGCGGCCAGACCCACGGCCATCGAGTCGATGCCCTGAACGTAGCCGTCCGTGCTGTCGGGAGCGGTGATGGTGGCTACCGGATCGCTGCCCGGCCGCGTGTCGGGGTTCTCGACCACGATCGGGTCGCCTCCCTGAATCCTGACCAGCTCGATCATCTTCTGTAGCGCTGAGCCGTTGTCGATGGATCGTTCGGCGAGATCGCGGCCCGCGGCGACGTCCTGCGCGACCTCCCCGAGAACGAGCATTTCGGCCGCCAGCGCGAGGGTCACCTCGAGTATGTCCTCGAGGCCATCAGCACGGCCATGCAGCATCTCGATCGCCTCGCGCGTTTCCGGCCAGTTGCCGACGGCCCGGCCAAGCGGAGCATCCATGCGCGTCAGCAATCCGACGGTCGGCTTGTCGAACTCGGAGCCAATCGACACGAGTGTTTCGGCGAGACGACGGGCATCGTCCTCCGACTTCATGAAGGCGCCTCGGCCGCACTTGATGTCGAGAACCAGCGCGTCGATCCCCTCTGCGAGCTTCTTGCTCATGATGCTGGCCGCGATGAACGGGATGAACTCCACAGTTGCCGTCACGTCGCGCAGGGCGTAGAGCTTTCGATCGGCCGGGGCGATCTCGGCCGTCTGCCCGATCATAACCACGCCGATCTCGGCCAGCTGGCGCTGGTAGGCGTCGATGTTGAGATCGGTTCGAAAGCCGGGGATCGATTCCAGTTTGTCGAGGGTGCCGCCGGTGTGCCCGAGTCCGCGTCCGGAGATCATGGGCACCGGCACTCCGCATGCAGCCACGATCGGCGCCAGCGCGATGGAGACCTTGTCGCCGACGCCGCCGGTGGAGTGTTTGTCAACCTTCTTGCCTGGGATTGCCGAGAGGTCGAGGACCTCCCCTGAGTAGAGCATCGAGCGCGTCAGCGCCGAAGCCTCTTCGCCGTCGAGCCCCTGCAGAAACGCCGCCATCAGGAAGGCGGCCATCTGGTAGTCGGGCACCCGACCCGCGGTGTAGGCGGCCACCAGGTCCTTAATCTGCTCGCTACTCAGGGACTGCCCGTCACGTTTCGCCCTGATGATGTCGACCGTCGTCACCTAGAATCCGGTTGGTAGGATCGCAATATCGCTCGCAGCCCCATTACGCTGCCATGGCGCTTGCGACTTGGTCACAACCTCAACTCGTAGCGTCGCGTAACAGCGTCAGTTCACCCGATCCGACCATGCAACAAGTCTGGATAACCCGGGCCGGAGGTCCGGACGTACTCGAATTGCGCGACGCCCCCGACCCAACGCCTGGACCGGGGCAGGTCCTGATCCGCGTGGAGGCTGCAGGAGTCAACTTCGCTGATCTCATGGCTCGGGACGGTAAGTACCCGGATGCCCCTCCGCTTCCGGCCGTAGTTGGATATGAGGTCGCAGGAGTGATACAGGAGGTGGGGGAGGGCGCCGCTGAATTCGCAGCGGGCCAGCCAGTCCTTGCGCTGACGCGGTTCGGTGGATACAGCTCACATGTGGTGGTCCCTCACTCTCAGGTGTTCCATCGACCGCAAGGCATGACTGCCGAAGTGGGTGCGGCCCTGCCACTGAACTACCTCACCGCCTTTCAGGCGCTCGTCGTGATGGGCGGGCTCCGGCACGCCTCGGAGTTGGGCGGACACCGAATGCGGGTACTGGTGCACGGAGCCGGTGGAGGCGTTGGAACGGCCGCGGCAGACCTGGCGAGGATCTACGGCGCCGAACTGTTCGGCACGGCCTCCGCTCACAAGCTGGACTACGTGTCAGCAAGAGGATATCACCATCCCATCTCGCACGAGGAGGATTGGGTCGCCCGCATCGAGTCGTTGACCGATGGCGCGGGGGTCGACATCATCCTCGATCCTCTGGGCGGCGAGTCCTGGCGGAAGGGCCTCGACGTGCTGGCCCCGACGGGGCGAATCGTTCTCTATGGATACGCCTCGGCACTGGGGCGTGGGAAGCTGTCCATGGCAAAGGAAGCGCTTCAGATCCCCTGGACGCGATTCCAGCCGTTATCCTTGATCAACCGCAACCAGGGCATACTGGGGGTCAACCTGGGCCGCCTGTGGAGCGCCGCAGAGCAGGTCAGTCGCTGGAGTAAGAAGCTGCTGTACTACTACGCCCGGGGAGAGATCAGCCCGCACGTCGATAGGGTCTTTCCTCTGGCCAATGCCGGCGATGCGCATCGATACATCGAGAGCCGCCAGAACGTGGGGAAGGTGATCCTCGCACCCTGACCTTCCGGCACGAAAAAAAGCGGTCCGCATTGATGCGGACCGCTTGAAAGACGGACATCGAGGAGCTCTAGTCCTCTTCCTTCTTGTAGCGGCGGCGGAATTTCTCCACGCGCCCAGTCGTGTCCACGAACTGACGCTTGCCCGTGTAGAACGGGTGGTTCGTGGCGTCCACGTCGGACGTATAATTGTCGCCCGCCATGGTTGAGCGGGTCTTGTACTCGGTGCCGTCGGCGAGCTTGACGGTCACGAAGTGGTAATCGGGATGGATGTTCTCCTTCATCGCTAGCGCGCGGTCTTTCGGCTTGGCAGACACCAAAGGTACGCATGGCCGCCGGCCGGCCTCCATGGTCAATCCGAAGT
>JBJHBB010000482.1:0-2728 GCA_050485265.1 Rhodothermales bacterium
TGCATGGCCCTTGAGTTGCTCCTCCTCCCTCCTGACGCCAAAGAAGAGCTGGACGGGATACCCCCATCTTGACAGGAAGTGAAAGAGGATTAGCGACCGTTGGAAGCAGAAGTCGCGGCCATGCAGACGCCGCAGAAAACCGGTCGTCACGTACGTGAGCCGCCGGGCATCGCCCGCTGGAACCTCCGAACCTGTTCCAGACCGACCGTCCAAACGCTGCACGAGTGCGGTGATAGACGATCGATCAGGACGTACCGTCACAACCGAATACGCCCACAGCAGCCGAGGAGCCCAGCGAAAATCGCTGAGCCGCAGACGGCCGAGTGTGCGAATGGTAGCAAAGGCGTGAGCCTGGTCCATCCAGGGTATAGGTTATTGTGGGTTTACGGCATGGTCAATCTAGGCGGCGGGGGGCTGGCAGTCAATCATGGCGCATCGGCAGTCTGCGCCAGATATCTGCGCTTCTTGGCCTCTTGTCGATGCGCCAATGGCGCGCCAGCTAATGAAAACACAAGAGCCTGCCCGACAGGGCGTCGGACAGGCTCACGGCTCTGTGCTTCCCAGGTCGCGCGCTATCTCACCACGGTCATCCTGCCAGACTCCTGGAAGCGCTGCGCGCCGGCATTCGCCTCGACCCGGTAGAGATAGACTCCGCTGGCGAGGTTGGACGCGTCAAGGGAAACGCGGTAGGCGCCGGCCGGCTGGGCCGCATCGACCACTCGCATGACCTCTTGTCCGAGCATGTTGTACACGCGAACGGTAACGTCCGACGCAACCGGCAGGTGATACTCGAAGGTCGTGTTCGTGCTGAACGGGTTCGGGTAGTTGGGCGAGACGCTGAAGGAGACAACGTCGCCGGGGACCTGCTCGACTGAGACCTCGAAGCCGCCCTCTCCGCCGGCCTCGTAGTAGCGCACGACGTACTCCTGCAAGAACTGGTTGGTCACGTCGGCGTCGTAGATCAGCAGCGTGTTCTCGTCGTTATTCTCGTTCGCGGAGCGTGACCAGTTGTGCGATCCGGTGATCGTGATCGGGTTCAGGTCATGCCGCTCAGCGTCGACGAGGGCGTACTTGTGGTGGAGGAGGCCGAACTGTCCCGCGGGGTGATCATGGACGTCCGCCCACGCCGCAAGCTGCGCAAAGACGCTGCCTGTCGTCGTAGTCTCGCCGATGGCACCTCGAACATTGACGCCCTCGAGGAACATTGCATGCATGGCGTCGACGAGCGGCATGCGGGTGATGAGATTCAGTCCCAGATCGATCGCCTGCTCAGCGGTCTGGAGCGCACGGATGATGTGCTGCTCCGTAGATCCATATGCTCCGAAACCCTGCGGGCTGAAAAGCAAGCGGGTGTACACGTCACCCACCCAGTAGACACTCGGAGAGACCACGGTCTTGTTCGAGCCAAAGCGCGCCAACGTGGCGTTGGCGGTCGTGCTCTTGCTTCCCCACATTTGCTCGAACTCCCGCTGGTATCCGATAGCCAGCGCCCCGTCCTGAATGAATAGGACGTTCTGCTTGTGCTGGCTCGTGCCTGGGTCGGTCGGATTCCATGAGCCGGTCATCACCCAGATCTCTTCAGGATCGCCGCCACGCGCGTCCACGATCACGACCTTATTGTGATGAAGGGCCTGTCCGTCGTTGATCGGCCCGAACGCATCGGTGATGAACGGCACGCCTGCGTTTTGAAGGCTCGTCGGAGGCGCTGTGCCGGACGTCGAGTTCTCCATGATCACCCGGACCTGGACGCCCCTGTTGTGCGCATCGATCAGGGCGTTTGCGATGTTCGATCCGGGACCGCCGCTCAGGCTGTAGAGCATGACGTCGAGCGAGTGGTTCGCCCCGTTGATCAACTGCAGTAGACGCGGCAGCGGGTTCGCTGAGAGAGCCGGCGTGTACAGGGCGTAGTCGTGGTCCACCGATCCAGTGAAATAGACCTGGATCTCATGCGTGGTGCCGGGTGCGGCGGTGGTCGAGACCGGGTAACCCGCGATGGTGGTGGTGTCGCCCGGGGCGGCCGTGCGGATTTCCAGTTCGTAGATGTTGGCTGGCGTCAGATCGGTCAGGACGACTGAGTGCTCAAGCTTCTGCTCCTCATCGATGACGACGCCCGACTCGCTCGTGTAGACGCTGTTGTAGCGGACCTCGGAGTGCGCGGGCCGGTCCGTCGTCCACGTGATCGTCACCGATGTCGGCGACGCAGCGGCCTCGAACGGCGCGGTGCTAGTAATCAGAGGCGCATCGCTGTCGTCGATGATGTCATCGGCGAACCGTGGAAGAATCTGATAGCCGCCGATGTACGGGGGTGAAGGGCGGAACTGACTGACCACGCCGACGATGTCAAAGGTCCCCGAAGGTGCGGGCTGACCTACGAAGTCGACGTTGGTGTTGATGCGTACTTCGAGCGTTCCGGTCGCATCCGTAAGGACGTAGTTCGTACCGGTTTGCCCGCTCTCGACGTTCCAGACGGGCGTGTTTACCGACACACCGTTGACACGAACGAGGCGACCCTCGTAAACCTCAACGCCGCCCACACCGTCACCGGCGATTTGGGATAGGGTGACCACCTCGGGCTCCACCACGTTTCCCGTGCTGACCGTCTCGATCAATACCGTCGTGTTGTCGAGCTGATTGAGCCCGAAGAATTGAGCGACCCTGCCGAAGAGGACGACCTCGTCCCCGAGATCGACGTTGGGTGAGACGCTGGTGGGCGAGAACACGGCGAATC
>JBJHBB010000483.1:0-2720 GCA_050485265.1 Rhodothermales bacterium
TCGCGACCCTCGACGAGGTCTTCGCCATCGGCCGAGACTACTGCTTGGCGAACGGAGTTGAACTATGACTGCACTAGTAGTCACCCCCACCCCATGGCATGCAGCCGCGCTGGTCGGTGGATCGATTCTGCGGTGGACACAATCCGGACGCCAGGTGGTCTTGGCGGTTCCCGCAGCGGACCACGACTCTGTCACCACCGAGGTCGCGTCACGGCTCGGGGCAGAAGCCAACATCGTGCCTTGGCCGTCGTCTGCCTGGACATCCGACGATCAGGGACGCCTTGCGCTCACGGACATCATGCGCGAGTTCGTACCGGACATCGTGGTGGTGCCACCCGTCGGGGCCTCAATTGAGCGTACGAGCGCGCTTGGGTCGATGGCGTTCGACGCTGCGTTCTGTAGCACGGTCCCCCACTACCGGACTCCGGCAGGCTCGAAGGCGGGCGGCGGCCGCATGCCAATTGTGGAGTTCGACGACCCATTCCGCGTCGAGCGCTCACCAATCGAGTACGTCGACACCACGGAAGTTTGGGACAGCAAACAGCTGGCCATCGCCGCCTCGGCCCGCACGGCGACGGGCTGGTTCCCCAGCCATGAGAAGCGGACCTCGACCGAGGTCGCGGAGATCGTCTCACGGGCCCGAGGGCTGCAGACCCAGTCCCCACATGGCGAGGCCTACACCCAGGTTCGAGTGTATGGACGCCTGCGAGCCGCACGGCTGATGCCCTGAAGCACCTGACCGCACCGAGTGAGCACCTCAACTGGAGATTGAAACATGCCGGAGCAGTTGCATGCGACCTACCGCACGCTCTACCAACCCGCCGGGGACGAAGTGAAGGTGCCCTACGCATTCATGGGCGCCCCACACGGTAAGGAGGAACTAGACGCGGTCGCTCAGGTCATGGAGCGCGGTTGGCTGACCACGGGGCTGGAGACCGTGGCCTTCGAGCAGGAATTCTCGCAGCGTCACGATGTTGAGCACGCTTTCACGTGCTCGAACTGCACGACCGCGCTTCACATGGCGGCGCAACTGTGTGGGCTCGGACCCGGCGATGAAGTCATCACCACGCCTGTCACCTTCATCTCGACCAACCAGGCCATCCTCGCGACTGGAGCGACGCCCATCTTCGTTGACGTTGACCGGCGCACGTGGAACATCGACCCCGAACACGTCGAAAGTGCTGTGAACGAGCACACCAAGGCGATCTTCCTGACACACCTGACCGGTCAGATGTGCGACATGGACGCGATCATGGAGATCGCCGACGAGCACGGACTGCTCGTGGTCGAGGACTGCGCCCACGTCCAGGGCGGCCGTTATAAGGGTCGTGGAGCCGGCAGCATTGGTGATGCGGGCTGCTTCAGCTTCCACGCAATCAAGAACATCACCACCCTCGGAGAGGGCGGGATGATTACAACGAATCGGCGCGACTTCGCGATCAACATTCCCTGGTTACGTTCCATGGGAAGCCGCTACCCCGACGATTGTTTCGACGATGGCGCACCCGGGCCCCGTCCCTATGAGATTGACGACGTCGCTGGCGTGGTCCCTTCAAACGTGCGCATGACCGAATCGCAGGCCGCAGTCGGGCGCGTACAGCTGACACGACTCGACGAACTGCTACGACGGCGTCGGCAAATCGCGGAGATTTGGTCGGCTGCGGCCGAACCGCTGGCTGGTGTCGAGCCACCGTTCGTGATGGCCGACGTCGAACACACCTACCACATCTACGCCCTCATCGTGGATCCAAGCCGCTCAGGCTTCTCCAACGCGCAGCTGTCTGAACGGCTGTTGCAGAAGCACGGTGTGCAGACCTTCCCGGGCCTGTATCGACCGAGCTACCTGTTCGGCCTGTACAAGCGGCGCGGGTACGAGCCGGGCATCTGCCCCACCGCGGAATGGGTGGCGTCCAATGCGATCCAACTCCCGCTCAACCCAATGTTGTCCGATGACCAGGTCACCTTGGTCGCCAACGCACTCCAGGAATCGGCGGCCGCCCTTGCATCCTGAGATCGCTATCGATGCTGCGACCGTTCCCCTCGGACTCATCTCATTGGACTACGAGTCCTGGGGCGAGGTGGTCGAGGGCGCCGAGGCGTGGCGACTGCCCCTGGTTGAGCTATTCCTCGACGTGAGCTTCCAGGAAGCCGACCTGCCGGATATCCAGCAGCGCCTCGATCGGGGTGATGTGCGCGTCTCATCTGTCAGCTCGCTGGCGAGGCTTGCGCTCGTCGAGCAGGACCTCGCGGAGACCCAGAGTCTCGTGGATCGCTGTATCCGTATCGCTGCGACGCTTGGAGCACCGTTCGTCACGCTAATGCACGGCGGCTGCAAGACGCTGGACCCTCGGGCGGCGCTCGATCGCTTACATGAACGCCTTGCCCCTCTGGCTCGAACAGCAGCAAAGTACGAGGTCACACTGCTCATCGAGAACGTGTTCAGTCGTCAGGCACCGAAGGACCTGGCCAGCGTGGAGGCAACCATCGAAACACTCGAGCGTCTGGAGGACCTGGGTATCGGCCTCAATCTCGACCTCGGCAACTACGCCGTGGCCGGCGAGGAGGCCGTCCCACTCGCTTGGGAGGCCCTCCAGTCGTACGCGCGGTCAGTGCATCTCAAGAACGTCGTCCCACACCGGCTGCCGACGCACGGCGGACTTGGCCAACGGCGTGAACTTAGCGATGCCAATCGTGGTCCACACATCAGCGTGCCCCTGTCC
>JBJHBB010000484.1:0-2710 GCA_050485265.1 Rhodothermales bacterium
GTGCCGGAGCACTCGGGAGGCGTGTTGTCGGCGGGCTGCGTGCCGCCCCCTCCGGTCGTCGTGAACCGGAAGTTGTCGATGAACACGGCTGAGTCGAGGATGTCGTCCGACACGTCGAAGATGGTGAAGATCAACGTGAGGGTCGTAGCGCCTTCATCGAGTGTCTGCGACGTGCTCAGGACAGTCGTGGCCGCGTTACGATTTTGCCATGCCGTCTCGAAAGCGTTGGGCGTGGTCATTCCCAGCGCGCCCGTGGTGTTAATCGAGATCACCTGACCGTTCTCGTCGAACACGATGTTGTTGGGAGCGACAAGCTCAATTCCGTCAAACGTGAAGTTGGACTCTCCCACTTCCACGATGAATGCGTCGTTGTAAGGTGAGCCCACGTAGTCAGGAAACTCCGTAGAGAAGAACTTGAAGTCGAAGCTGTAGGCCTGCGCGTCCTCAGGCACGCTAAGGACGAGTGTTAGTTGAGCGATGTCGTATGCAGGGGGAGCGCTCGGACCACCGTTCGCTACCGAAGGCCCGTTAAAGGGGCTTGTGTCGAGGACGATTTCGGGGTCGGCGGTCCCGGAGCTCATCACCAGGTAGCTGCTCCCCTGGGTCGGGAAGTCCGAGGCTGCCTGCGTGTAGACGGCGTAGGCCATAGGCACGGTCGCACCAAAGTCGGCGGAGACCACCAGGACGGGGTCGATCCCCAGAGCACCGGCCACGGCATCTGCGGACAGCACGTTGAAAACCGCCATTGCTGACCGGTCGCCCGTGTTGAATACGTGCGACGGCTGTCGCTCTTGACCAGCTACCGGAATGGCCGCCAAAAGTATGAGTAGCGGCGCTGCGAATCGACAAGTGCGTAGTAGAACTTGAGACATGGTAGGTACTGAGTTGCGGGCGCCAACTGCATCCGTCGGCACCCCGGTTGGCGATGCAATCCCGCGGTTTTCCGCACACGGGATTGACATTAGAGCAGTCTGGACGCCTGCGCACCGAGTGCGTCATCGTCCCCCGCAAGCCACATCCGCCTCCCTTCACCGACGTCACGACCGGTCGGGTGGCCGGTCAGACCTCTTTAATCCCGATGTCTTCAGGCAAGTAGTGGCATCCTCTCGTCTCTGCCTTTACAAGTTGATAATAGGGCGTTTAGGGCGAATCGGGCAGTGGGGGTGACTCCCGCGGCATGAGCCATTGGCGCATTTCGGCGCGCGCGCGACATACCGCTCGGGCGAGCCGGTCATCTCGGCTTCTCCTCACCGAGTGTGGAGCAGACGTAGATTCGCCCGCTGCAGACTTGAACGCTAGCCCACCCCCGCATGGCCGCCTCCCAGAACGAAGCCCCACCGCCACCTCCCCCCGGCGAGGAGGAGTCATCCGGTCTGTTTAATCGGTTTCTGCGGTTTGTAGAGTGGTTGGGCAACCTGCTCCCTCACCCGGTTACTCTGTTTGCCATCTTCGCGCTGGGAGTGATTCTGGTCAGTGGCATCGCTGAGTTTTTCGATGTCTCGGTCGAGGATCCGCGTCCTGAGGGCTCTGCAGGTCGCGCTGAGGACGGTCGCATCTACGCGATCAGCCTCATGAACGCGGACGGCCTTCGGCAAATCGTCCAGGGCCTGGTGACCAACTTCACCAACTTCGCTCCGCTCGGGACGGTCCTTGTGGCCCTCCTCGGTGTCGGCGTGGCCGAGCGCTCTGGGTTGATTCGGGCCTGCATTCGCGGCATCGTGCTGTGGGCGGCGAACTCGACCTTTATCAATCCCCGCGTCCTGGTAACCACCGCCGTCGTGTTCTCGGGGATCGTATCGAATACGGCCTCGGAGCTTGGCTACGTGGTGTTGGTGCCGTTGGGAGCCGTCGTGTTCATGTCCATGGGTCGCCACCCGCTTGCGGGTCTCGCGGCGGCGTTCGCGGGGGTATCGGGTGGCTATAGCGCCAATCTCTTCATCGGCACGATCGACCCGCTTCTGGCTGGCCTCACCCAGGAAGCCGCGCAGCTGATCGCGCCGGAGTACATGGTGCACGCCGCGGTGAACTGGTACTTCATGTTCGTGAGCGTCTTTCTGATTACGGGGATGGGCGTGATCGCGACGCTCAAGTTCGTGGAGCCGCTGCTCGGGAAGTATGACCCGAGCATCGCCATGGACGACCTCAGCGACGAGGGCGAGCTGGACCCGTTGACGAGCAAGGAGAAGCGTGGCTTGCTCTGGGCCGGGGTCAGCATGTTGCTGTTCTTTGGCTTGCTGCTGATGACCATCATTCCAGAGGGGGGCGTGCTCCGCAACCCCGAGACGGGCGACCAGCTCAACTCCCCGTTCTTCCGTGGTATCGTCACGTTCATCTTCGTCGGCTTCATCATCCCCGGCTTCGTGTACGGCCGGGTGACCGGCAGCATGAAGAGCGACCGCGACATCGTCGACGGGATGGCGCAGGCGATGAGTACGCTCGGGCTCTACATCGTGATCGTGTTCTTCGCGGCCCAGTTCGTCGCGTTCTTCGGCTGGACGAACCTTGGCCAGATCGTGGCCGTCTCGGGTGCGCAGTTCTTGCAGGACATCGGGCTGACCGGCCCGCCGGTGTTCATCGGGTTCATCTTCGTGTCTGGATTCGTGAACCTGATGCTCGGTTCCGCGAGCGCGCAGTGGGCGGTCACCGCGCCCATCTTCGTCCCTATGCTGATGCTCACCGGCTACAGTCCGGAAGTGATTCAGGCGGCCTA
>JBJHBB010000485.1:0-2705 GCA_050485265.1 Rhodothermales bacterium
GGTACGAAGAGTCCATGGAACGCTCCTTCAAGATGCTCTACGACGACCTCCAAGCCGCACGGCCAGAGCGAGTCTTCGAGCAGTTCCGATCGATCTTCATGGACCTCATCCTGCTCCTTGATCGCGTCGACGACCTCGACGGCGGCCACGAGTCGGGATCGCCACTCGCGACAGTGCGTGAGGAGTTGTCAGAGGTGCTGGCGCGGAGAGGAGTTGAGCCGATGTTCACATCGGACGACCGCTTCGATGCCTCCATACAACGGGCGGTCCGGCGCACCGCAACCGACGACCCCGCCCTCCAGGGTCGTGTGGCCCACCGGATCCGTCCGGGGTACCGCTACGAGGATCGCATCATCCGGCACGAGCAGGTTGAGGTGTGGGCGCCTCCTGAAGATGGAGCTCGTCACACATGACCGACTACTACGCCCTCCTCGACGTTCAGCCGTCTGCTTCCGACGACGAGATCCGACGGCGCCTGGACGAGTACGAGAAGAAGTGGTTCTACCGTCGGACCAGTGCTCCGAACCTCGAGCGGCGCCACGAGGCCGAGCGGATGGCTCAGCAACTCGAGGAGGCGCGACGCGTGCTCCTGGATCCGGTGAGGCGGAACGAATACGACACCGCGAGGGGCTATCGGCGCCCGCCGCAGCCCCGACCAGACCCTGTCAGTGGGCGGTGGCCCACGGCGTCGAACCCTTGGCCACCCGCACCACCCCACTGGGGGCCAACGCCGAACCCTCAACCACCCGCTCCTCATCCCGCACCGAACAGCCAGCAGTGGAGTTACCCACCTCCAACATCCCAGGCCCCCAACTGGCACCCGCCGCAGGTCCCGCGTACGAGTTCCGCAGGCCGTCGCTTCGGCGCCTACCTACTTGATGGAGTCCTCTCCCTCGTGATGCTGGGCATCGGTTGGATCATCTGGTTGGTGATCGTGGCCCCAGGTGGCCAGACTCCAGCAAAGAGCCTTCTCGGGATGTACACGGTCGACGCGAACACCGGCCGGACTGTCGGCATCGGGATCATGCTGGTTCGTGAGCTTCTCCTGAAGGGGATAGGCGTGTACATCCTCCTCGTGATGACCAGCGGACTCGCCATTCCGCTCTTGGCGTGGCTCCTTTGGGACCGACGCAACCAGCAGCTCTGGGACAAGGTCACCACGACCCTCGTCGTCGACGCCTGACGCTCGGCGTCTGACCTCAGCGAGCGCTGAGGCCCTGTCCCCGGCGCCGCAACGAGCCTCAGCTACCCCATCTCCGGGTCGTGGTCGATCACGTAGACACGGCGCATGGGCAGCAGTCGTTGCCAGGCGGGAGCCATGCGCTCGTAGTGGGTGAAGATCAGCTTTACCAAGTCGGGGCCGGAGAGCAGCCGGAGATCCTGGCGGGTTCGCTCGATGTGCCGGGCATCCGAGGAGAACGTACCGAGTGTCACGAAGAGTCCCAGCTCGTTCCCGCCCGGGGCGAGCGCACCGGTCAGTTGCTGCACGTTCGGCCCACCCTGCGTGGCCAATGTGCGCTTGCACTGCACCTTGATGATCGGGGGCTCCAGCCCAAGCGGATCCTTGTGAGCAACGATGTCGACCCCGCCGTCTCCGGACGCCTGGGTGACTCGGGTCTTGTAGCCCATCGCCTGGAGCAGTTCCTCGACGAAGTACTCGAAGTCATGCCCCGATAGCTCGTGCATGAGAGTCTGGATGATGTAGTCGCGGGTCCACTCTTCGATGCGTGCAGCGTTGGGTTCATCCTCGGCGACCTCGGTCTCGTCCGACGGTGCTGGTGGTGCGACGGCCTCGTCCGACGGGGCCGAGCCGAGGTACTCCAGGAACTCCTTGGCGTGCCGCTTCACCGTGAACAGCGTGACCGCTGATCCGATCTCGTACAGCGCCGCCTGGCTGAACTTCTGACGCGGGACGCCGGAATCAAGCCACTCGACCTCGCGCCGATGGCGATGCATGTCAGCGGAGGCATCCCAGCGATAGTCACCGGTGATGCGCCCGAACGCCAGCGTGGAGTCTGGCCTGTAGGGGTAGAGCACGAGATCGCCCGGCATCATCTCATGGACGAATCGGTAGATGACCCCGGCAGCGACCGGGATCGCCCCTTCCTAAATGTCGGGATAGGCCTCGCGGACGGCTGCCTTGAAAGCGTCCCGATCTGCGTCGAGACGTGACAGATCGTCGAGCCGGTCCCAGCCCACGGAGACGAAGCCCTCCACGACCAACCCGAGTTCAGGGTGATTGTTGTGGATCCCCCACAGATGTTGCGACACGAAGCCTCCTCACTCGGCGATGGACCATAGGCGAGAGCCTCCAGCCGCTGCAGCCGGCAGTCCAGCCGACGTCACGCCCGTAGGTCTCCATCTAACGCTCACCAAGCGCGTCCACCTCAGGCTGGACGGCTTGCCGGAAGGAACCGGCCTGTCGGACGAGCCAGTCGCGGTAGCGGGGCCACTCCCCCTGCCGCTCGATCGATGCAGGACCCGGGTAGTAGCTGGCTATCCGTGAGGCTCGACTGTTCGGGAGCTCCTCGAACTCCAACGCTTCGCCGTAGCGGTGTTCGATGCGCTTCCGAGCAGCCACGAGGGTGGGCCAGGCGATCGGACGCAGCTCCATACGACCCGGGTCCACGTATAGCTCGACCCGTAGGCGGTCAGCCGAGGCGAACGCGAACGAGTAGAAGACGCCTCTGACACCTGCGCTCAGG
>JBJHBB010000486.1:0-2694 GCA_050485265.1 Rhodothermales bacterium
CAAAGACGGTGCTCACGCTCCGCACGGAGGGACCCTCAATGGACGACGAGCAGCGCACGGCCGCCTACAAAGATGTCATAACCATCGTGTCCGACGACGTACGCGAAATGCGATCGGTCATGCAGGGAGAAGATGGCGATTGGAAGGAGATCATGAAGATGACTTACCGGCGCCGGTGAGACACTCGCAGGGCCGCCTGGCCCTGGCCGAAAAAAGGCCTGCATCCATCCTCACACCTGTCGATCTCGCAGGGGCTCGAGCGACTACTCAGTGAAAAGCTTTCCTTTCCCCGAATCACGAGTTCGAAATGCGTGTTCTAGTTCTTGTCAAGGCCAGTCCCGACAGCGAGGCCGGCATCATGCCCTCTACCGAGCTTCTGGAGGAAATGGGCCGCTTCAATGAGGACCTGGCCGATGCTGGGATCTTGGTAAGTGGGGAGGGCCTCCATCCCACATCCCGAGGTGTTCGTGTTCGATTCAGCGGTGACGCACCGAGCGTAGTTGAAGGGCCATTCGCGGAGACTAAGGAATTGGTGGCCGGCTTCTGGATCTGGAAGGTTGACTCCCTGGATGAAGCCATAGCGTGGTTGAAAAAAGCTCCGTTCGACGAGGGAGAGGTCGAGATTCGGCCCATCTTTGAGGAGGAAGACTTCGGCGACGCGTTTACGCCCGAACTCAGAGAGCGTGAGTCTCGTCTGCGCGACCGACTCGAGTCCCACTCCTGATAGCACCTCAACCGATCGATCGAAGAGCACGATGTTTCCAATCGTCTTACTGGCAGCGGGCGGTGTTGTGGCGGCCGTCCTGGGATACGCCGCGACGCGGCCGAGCACCTTTCGCGTAGAGCGATCGGTCACGATACAAGCGCCCCCAGGCGCCATCATACCGCTAATCGAGGACTTCCGCGAATGGCCGAGGTGGTCACCCTGGGAGAAGCTCGATCCGGAGATGCAGCGCACCTACTCGGGCTCGGAGCGTGGCGTGGGAGCGGTCTACGAGTGGAACGGCGACAAGAAGGCTGGGCAAGGACGATTGGAGATCGTAAGCGTGATTCCGGAGCGCCGGATTACGATCGCCCTGTCGTTCTTGCGTCCGTTTGAAGCGCACAACACAACAGAGTTCGAATTGAAGCAAACCGGGGACTCCACGCACGTGACGTGGGCCATGCACGGCCCGGCCAACTACATGACCAAGGTGATGACGGTGTTCGTGAGCATGGATCGGCTCATCGGCGGCGACTACGAGAAGGGACTGGCGAACCTCAAGGCTGAGGCAGAGGCCAGGGCGCTCGCAGCGTAGCGGATCAGTGTTCTGCGGCGACGTGGTTCTCCGGCTCGAACGCGGTCTCGTCCGACGGCAGAGCCAGGTGATGTATGACCCTCCAGACGTGATAGATCACCTGGTCGGCGTGCCGCATCACGTCGAGTTGACGGCTCGCTTCGTGAGGAAGGAGCTCTCCCGATGCCGTGCGGGTCAGGAGTGCCTCGCGGTATTGCTTTCGGAGCGCAGCCTGCTGCTGGGCCGATCGGGCCAGATTTGCCACTACCGCCTTTGCATCTCCGCGAGTCTCGAGCCACGCACTCGCTGCATCGAGACAGTGATTCATCTCAGTCTGGGCATCGGTTATCTCGGCGACGCCCTCCATGACAGGCCCAGGCTCGAACCTCCGAAGGGAGGTAATGAGGCGACCGAGGTGGTCACCGGCATGCAGCAGTGATAGACGGCGGGCAACCTCGCTGCGCTCGTCGCGTGAGGAGCGGACATTCCCCAGAAACCGATGCGTCTCATCGAGTGCAAGCCGAGGCTCCTCTAGTCGTGCCTGTCGATCCGCAAGAGTGGTGGCCGATCGCCGCGCTTCGGCGAATGTGATGCGAGCAATATCTCGGACGGTGCGGTCCGCGGCATCGATGGCAACCGCAGGGATCTCGAGTAGTGTCCGATCGAGATGGCGTGTGAGGCCTGGCCGCTTCTCTGGAACGAGCCGAGTTACGAAGCGCGCGAACGGATGTAACAATGGCAGGATGACGATCGCGCCAGCGACGTTGAACACGGTGTGGAAGATGGCCACGACCACGGCAACGTCATCGGCTCCCGCCAGAAGCGCCAGATCTGTCGAAAGTCCGAGAAGCGGCCGCGCCGCGAGGAAGGCGACCAGCCCGGCAAACGTGTTGAAGAGCATGTGCCCCACGGCGGTGCGGCGCGCCGGCACGGACCCTCCTATGGCGGCCAGGGCCGAGGTGACGGTGGTGCCAACGTTCTGGCCGATCACTAGGTACGCGGCCTGCTCGATCGTAATCGCATCCGAGTGAACCGCAGTCAGCGCAAGCGCCACGGCAGCACTCGAGGATTGCAGTACAACGGTCATCGCGATGCCGATGGCGACCAACTGGAGGTGGGCGAGCACGGTCGGGCCCGCGAGTCCGGTCAGGTCGAACTGGGCCGCCACGTCCCCCATCGAAGCACGCAGCAACTCGATGCCAACGAAGATGAGTCCGAAGCCGGCCAACGCCATCCCGATGTGAGCTTTGCGGCCACTCGAGAAGAGACGCAGCAACGCTCCTACACCGATCAGCGGGAGTGCGACCGTCCCCACGTTGAACTTCAGGCCCAGAAGCGACACGATCCAGCCGGTGCTTGTGGTGCCCACCGCCGCGCCGACGATCACCCCGAGCGCACTTGCAAACGTGAGCTATCC
>JBJHBB010000487.1:0-2659 GCA_050485265.1 Rhodothermales bacterium
GAGTAGTCCGGTTCAACGTGAACGAAGTCAACGCGCAAAATCTGTCGGTCCGGCTGGGTGACGTTCCTGTTCTACGGGACGTCAGCTTCGGCATCGAGCGTGGCGAGTTCGTCGCGCTCGTCGGCCCAAACGGTTCTGGCAAGACGACCCTGCTCAGAGCGATTGCAGGAATGCTGTCCTTCACGGGTGGGCTCGAGGTCGGCGGCAAGCCGGTCACGAGTTGGTCGAGCCGGGAGCGGGCGCGGCGCCTGGCCTTCGTCCGACAGACCCAGGACATCGCGTTCGATTTCAGCGTCCTGGAGTTCGTGCTTCTCGGTCGCACCGCTCATCGCGGGTGGCTCGAACCGTTCAGCCCCTCGGACCACGAGCACGCGCTCGCCGCGCTGACCGCCGTTGAGATGGAGGGTTTCGCCGATCGGTCGGTGACGCAGCTCTCAGGAGGAGAGCAGCAGCGGGTGCGCCTGGCGCAGGCACTCGCTCAAGAAGCCGCCATCCTCCTTCTCGACGAGCCCACGGCCCATCTCGACGTCCACCATCAATTGGACTTGATGCAGCGAATGCGTGGCCTCGTCGACCGCGGCACGACGATGATCGCCGCGCTGCACGACCTTCCGATGGCCGCGCGATTCGCAGACCGGATGCTGGTCCTCGACCGTGGCCGCCTGGCCGCCGATGGGGCTCCCGGTGACGTGCTGCAGGCCCGCATGCTGGAGGACGTCTTCAGAGTCCATGCCCACATCGACGGCGGCGACCCCTCGACCCTCCGCTACCTATCTCCCGCTTAGTGAAGATCTACACTCGTACTGGCGACGACGGCACGACCGGCCTTTTCGGAGGCGACCGAGTCCGCAAGAACCATCCTCGCATCGAGGCCTACGGTGCCGTGGACGAGACCAACGCGGCGCTCGGCCTCGCACGCTCACTCCTTCCCGATGGTCCTGCGCGAGAGCGCGCAGCCTCCCTGATCGAGGAATTGCAAAGCGACTTGTTTGTCCTGGGAGGGGATCTCGCCTCGCCCGGCGAACAGAAGTATCCGGTGCCACGAATCGGTGAAGAGCACGTCGCAAGAATGGAGGAAGTGATCGACGACCTCGAACAGGACCTCCCCGCGCTGAAGCACTTCATTCTTCCCGGTGGCAGCCCAGCAGGAGCTGCGCTGCACACGGCGCGCACCACCTGTCGCCGTGCTGAGCGTCGCATGCTCGACCTCGCGGAGCAGGAGCAGGTCTCGGTGGCGTGTCTACACTTCGTCAACCGTCTATCGGACCTGCTCTTCGTTGCTGCGCGTTGGCTGAACCACACGATCGGCGTTCCGGAACAGCAGTGGCGTCCCGTCGATCGCAAGTCTCCTCCCCCCTCCCCGTCTCATGAGTGACGTCGTCGCCGATCCCGACTTCCCCAGGAAGACCATCCTTCGTCTTCGCAAGCGTGCCGAGCGCAAGGCCCGCAAGCCGGAAGAACTCACCTCGCTGGCATCGCGGGCCTATGCGAAGTACCTGGCCGTGCGGCCACATTTGCGCTCTCTGCGGAAGGATTTGCCCACCATGATCCGTCTGATCCGCGCCTATGCCGCCGGCACTTACCGGCGGATCCCCTGGCGTGGGATCGTCGCCATCGTGGCTGCGGTGCTCTACTTCCTGATGCCACTCGACGCGATTCCGGATTTCATCCCCGTGATAGGATATCTGGATGACGCCGCGGTGATCGCCTACGTGATGCATCTGCTCCGCGGTGAGATGCAGAAGTTCGTGTCATGGGAGGCGGCTCCGAGCGAATGACGTCATCGCTTCAGATCGTGCAAGTCGATGCCGAAGTAGTCCGGCCGCTGCGATCGTCGGTGCTGCGACCCGGCCAGCCGGCAGAGGCGCTGATCTACGACGGCGACGACCACCCGCAGGCGTGCCACGTCGCGGCCGAATTGGCCGACGAGGTCGTCGGCATCGCGACGGTGTACCCTGAGGCCCCACCCGCGTCCTACAGCACCCTACTTCCGGCAGTGCTGTACGCCGGTGAGACATCGTTCAGATTGCGCGGGATGGCCGTCGCGTCGGATCAGCAAGGCCGGGGCATCGGGGCGCAGTGCCTGAAAGCCTGTTTTGCGCATATCCGTGAACAAGGTGGCACGCACATGTGGTGCAACGCTCGCGTGGGTGCGCTAACATTCTACGAGCGGATGGGCCTCGAGTCCGTGGGTCCGGAGTTCGACATCCCGGGCATCGGACCGCATTACCTCATGTGGTGCCAGGTCTGATTCTCCGCTAGCACATCTTACCCTATTCCAGACGTCACCGATGAAGATCCCATCGCTCGTTCTACGGCAGCTCTATACGTTCGGCAGTCTTCATCGGACCGACGAAGGCGTTCGCTTCTCGCTCAAGAACCGGCTTTCGGACGCGACGCTGACCAGGCTGAAGCACATTCGATTCAACGGCGACGACATCCCGCGCGCGAGGATCACCCTTCAAGTCGATGGCCAGGCGTTCGCGGCCGAGGATGTCTCTCGCGAGCGGCCGCTGTCCTTCCCACTACGACGCGTGGTCGAACTCGAGGCGAGCGGAGTCACGCTGAGCGACGGCGTCCAGCGCATCGAGATCGCCTTCGATACGGACAACTTCGGCGAGCTCGCATTTAAGGTGAAGGACTCGGTGAAGGAGAAGAC
>JBJHBB010000488.1:0-2657 GCA_050485265.1 Rhodothermales bacterium
CCCTGGAGCAAGTGATCGACACCTTCGATCTCTCCTACACAGACGCAGGACGCCTCTTCGGCGTCACTCGCCAGGCTGTGAAGCAGTGGCTCACCGAAGCTCCACCGGCCGACCGGCAAGCCAAGATCGTCACGGTCGCGCAGGTGGCCACCTTGTTGCAACGTTATCTCGTCAACGACCGCATCCCCGGCATCGCTCGGAAACCAGCCCCCGCCTATGGGAACCGTTCGATGCTCGACATGATCAGCGCTGACGAACACCTTCGTCTGCTCGACATAACGCGTCGCTCCTTCGATTGGGAGCGGACCGCGTGAGAACCGCGGCCATCGGAGGAACGTATCTCCGCATCGCGGAGGCCGACTGGGATGATGCACTAGACGCCAGCTTCGCGCAGGCTGCCGGCGGGCGCTGGAACGCCCCCGCGAGCCACAACACGCTGTACCTCAACGCGGACGAGGTAACGGCTCGGGCCAATCTTCGCGCCAACTTCGCAGGGCTCCCATACGGACCGGAGGACTTGAACCCGGCTCATGCCCCACACCTTGTCGAAGTGGCGGTTCCGACTGGCGAGGCATGTGAGCTTCGCACCGCGGACGGCCTGGCTGAGGTTGCTCTGCCAACGACCTACCCCGCGAACGCCGACGGGGATCTCGTCCCTTGGAAGGACTGCCAGCCGATCGGCGCTAGGGCCCTTGCGGCCGGGCTCGACGGAATAGCCTGTCGGTCGACCGCCGAGGGGGGCCGCGAGGAACTCGCCTTCTTCCCGCAGGCGCACCGGCCACCCGCGACCCAACGCAACCGACACGAGTTCGCCGACTGGTACTGGACGGTGCCCGACCGCCCAGGATGACACGACGCTACGTGTGCGTGGCGGGCCACTCGATAGACGATTGAGCGGGCCGGATCAGCTCCTCCCTCTCGGCCTGGCACCTAACGGAGGGTAGGACTACCATCGTAGAATGAAGCTTGGTCCCCTAATCATTCCAGCGCCCCTTCACAAAATGCGGGTATCAACTGAGGACGAGCTTCAGTGGACGCTAGATGCCGATGATTTCATCCCGCCCAACTCAGTAGTACTCGTCGGCATTTGGATCCATGGGCGCCAAATAACACCATCAGACAATTACGGACGTCTCGCAATATTGGGAACTATAGCTAGGGACCGCGCCCCCTGCGATTCTACATCGACGTTCACTGGCGTTCCGCTCCAGAACTGGTGGACCGTAACTTACCTGCACCACATGGGGCTGCGAAGTCTTGTCGGACATCCCGGCGAACTGAGGAAACCCATTACTCCCGAGTGGAACCGTCTCATTCGGGCAGAGATGGGAACCGGCTACAGGCAAGCGCGCCGACTACGGGATCACCTTATTCCTGACCCGCCACCTATTGTCAAGATGCGACCGTCCCGGTCGAGAATTGGCGATATCGAATGGCACGTACTACGTGAGGCGGCAAGAGGCAACTACTGGCGCCCAGGTCGCGGTCGCTGGCGATAACAGGCGAGGACGCCACGGTTATCACCTGCCGACCTTGGCGGCCCTTCTCCGATGGACGAGGGGGCCATACGCCAATCCGCAGTTATCGCGTACTCGTACGACGTGGTGAAGCTGCCCGTGTCGAGCAGCATCAGGAGCTTCTCCGCGAAGGCCAGCGCGCTTGCCGGTGCCCTCGATCTCGCCGCCATCAACATAACCCTTCTACGACGCGTGGACCGAGCTGAGCAGCTCGATGCGCCGAGCGAGTCGAGCGACCGAGGCGAGGATGTCCGCCGGCTCCCCGGATAGGTCGAGCCAAGCCACGTGGAGGGAGCGGCCCAGCTCCACGACCTCATGGCGCCCCGGCTCACCCTCGCCTGAGGCGTAGACGAGGATCCCAGCCTCCAGCCCGAGCGCGACGACGTACGCGAGGAGCTGGTACAGGTCGGCGTTGCGCCCAGCCCCGTCACGGAGCGCCTTGTACTTGGCGTCAGCGACGAACACCGGACGCTGCCCCTCGACCCAGGTCAGGTCGGGCTTCATGGGGACCCGCCTACCGCGGTCGAGGTGGACCCCGCGCTCGTGGACGATCGTCGACCGGGGCATCGCCTCGACGAGCGCGGTGAGGAGGAACCGCTCGAAGACGGCGTTCATGTCGAACAGAAAGGACGTCGCCTGCCGGTGGCCGTCCCCCAGCTCGACACTGGTCGCTGACAGCACCAGCTTCGAGAGCTCGATGGCAGGCACGTAGTGGCGGTTGAGCCGGGTGAAGCGGATGGACGGGAGGCGCCGGGCGTCGTACGCCGTGACGGGCACGTCGTCGACCTGCGCGAGGACCCCGGCGAGTCGGTTGCGGATCGACCGATCCCGCAACGGCAGGCGGGCCACCCGGATCGCGGCGGCCTTGAGCAGACGGTTCTCCTCGACGTCGGTCGTGAACTCGTCGTAGGAGACCTCGACCGGGGGCACCAGGCCGTGCCGCGTACGGACCTGGTCGCCGACGCGGATGCGCCCGCGGACGGTCGGAAGTGCCTCCTCACGGCGTTCATAGCCCTGCAGCTTGACCAGCGTCAGCAGTTCGGCCACGCGGTCGCGGATCTCGCCTTTGGGCAGGTTGTCGCGCTTCAGCCCATAGGCGATATTCTGCTCGACACTCATGTGCGGAAACAGCGCGTAGGA
>JBJHBB010000489.1:0-2649 GCA_050485265.1 Rhodothermales bacterium
CTCTTGGATCCATCTTCGCACCCTCGGAGGCAGCGCAGGCGTAAACTCGAATTCACTTAGTGGCGGTCGGCGCCTGCCTGATGCGCGCTCGACCGTCGCTTCTTTAGCATCGTAGATCTAAAGAGGCAACCGCCTATGATCACCAAAGAAAAGGTCCGGGAGCTTGTCAGCGAGCACGGCAACGGCGATTCGGACACCGGCAGCCCGGAAGTCCAGATCGCCATCTTCAGCCAGCGCATTAGCCACCTGACGGAGCACCTCAAGTCGCACCCGAAGGACCACGGCTCGCGCCGCGGGCTGCTGAAGCTGGTCGGCAAGCGCCGGAGGCTCCTCGACTATCTCGCCGCGACGGACATCGAGCGCTACCGCTCGGTGATCGCCAAACTCGGCATTCGCAAGTAAGCATTTCCACGGCGGCGGCACTCTCCGGAGTGTCGCCGCGCGTGTTTTCGGGGGTTCGCTCCCGCACGCAGAGTTCGCCCATCCGCCCCTCACGCCTCCAGCCAGCAGTCAGTCTTCCGCGGCCAGCCGCTCGGCCGCTGTCCGCTGAAAACTGATTCCTGGCGAGTCGCTCAACCTGATGCAGCGGCAGTCGGTGCGAGGTGGGGTAGGGCATCATCAAACCCAAACCCCATGCAAGCAATCACCCATTCCATCGAGTTCGCAGACGGTCGCAGCATTTCGCTGGAGACCGGCCGGCTCGCCAAGCAGTCCAGCGGTGCCGTAGTGGCCCGCATGGGCGATACGATGGTGCTGTGCACCGTCGTGCTCGACAAGAACGTCCGTGAGGGCCAGAGCTTCTTCCCCCTCACCGTGGACTACCGTGAGCGCTTCAGCGCAGGCGGCATGTTCCCCGGCGGCTTCATGAAACGTGAGGGCCGCCCGACTGACAAAGAGGTGCTGTCGTCGCGCCTGGTGGACCGTACCGTCCGCCCGCTGTTTCCTGATGGCTTCCGCAACGAAGTTCAGGTTTTGTGCACGGTGATCTCAGCCGATCCTGAGATCGACGCCGACGTCGTGGCCGGCGTCGGTTCCTCGGCCGCGTTGGTATTGTCCGGCGCACCGTTCGACGGCCCGACGGCACACGTGCGCGTCGGTCGCGTGGACGGGAATTGGATCATCAACCCCTCTCGCGAGGAGCGCCAGCAGTCCGACTTCGACCTCGTCGTCGCCGGTAAGTCCGACGCCATCGTGATGGTCGAGGGCGAGATGAAGGAGGTCTCGGAGGATGACATGGTCGAGGCGCTCGACGTGGCGCACGAGGCCATCAAGAAGCTCTGCGCCGGCCAGAAGGAGCTCCTTTCGGCCTATGAGGCCGATCGAGGCGCCGTGGAGCCGTTCGAGTACTCGGTTACCACGCCTGACAGCGACCTCGTCGAGCGCGTTCGCTCGGTCGCGGCACAGCGGATTGCGGACCACCTTCGCCAGCCGTACGACAAGAAGAATCTCTACGGCGGCCTCTCGGAGATCCGGAAGGCGGTCGTTCAGGAGATTCTCGGCCTCGATTCTGCACAGGAGATCACTCCTGCCGAGGAGCATAAGGCGCACCAGGCCGAGGCAGACGTGACTCCCGAAGAGGCTCGCCTTGACGCCCTTCAGGAGGCCATGCTCTCCGAGAGTGACATCAAGACGGCCTTCGCGATGGTCGAATCGGACGTCATGCGTGACATGATCCTCTCCGAGGGTCTACGTATCGACGGCCGCAAGACGGACGACGTGCGCGCCATCTGGGGCGAGGTCGACTACCTCCCTCGCGTGCACGGCTCAGCGATCTTCACCCGAGGAGAGACCCAGGTTCTGGCTCAGGTCACGCTTGGCACCAGCCGTGACGTGCAGGCGGTCGACCAGCTTTTCGACAGCGAGGACAAGCGCTTCTACCTGCACTACAACTTCCCGCCGTTCTCGACGGGTGAGGCCAAATTCCTCCGCGGCCCCGGTCGGCGCGAGATCGGTCACGGCTACCTCGCCGAGCGCGCTCTTTCGTCGCTGTTGCCGGACCAGGAGGACTTCCCCTACACGATCCGCCTGATCTGCGACGTCCTCGAGTCCAACGGCTCCTCGTCGATGGCGAGCGTTTGCTCCGGCTCGATGGCGCTCATGGCGTCGGGCGTGCCGCTCCAGAAGCCGGTCGCCGGCATCGCGATGGGCCTGATCGCCGAAGGTGACCGCGTGGCGATTCTCTCGGACATCCTCGGCACGGAGGACCACCTCGGTGACATGGACTTCAAGGTCTGCGGCACCGAGGCCGGCATCACCGCCTGCCAGATGGACATCAAGATCGCGGGTCTCAGCAAGGAGACGATGCGTCAGGCCATGCAGCAGGCCAAGGCGGGTCGCGACCACATCCTCGACCGCATGGCGGAGACGATCGCTGAGCCGCGCGCTGACATCGCAGCGACTGCACCGCGCCTCTACCAGCTGGTGATCGACACCGAGTTCATCGGGCAGATCATCGGGCCGGGTGGCAAGCACATCCGCTCGCTCCAGGAGGAGACGGGCACGCAGATCACCATCGATGAGCACGACGGCAAGGGCTTCGTCACGATCGCGGCCTCCGACCAGGAGTCGGCAGAGGGGGCGATCGAGCGCATCCGCGCCATTGTCACCGTCCCTGAGGTGGGTGAGGAGTACGACGGCACCGTCAAGAAC
>JBJHBB010000490.1:0-2645 GCA_050485265.1 Rhodothermales bacterium
GAACCGTCGCAAGGAAATGCCACTCGTTAGCGAGTTCCTGCGAGCCGCCGCGGGTCTACCCGAGATCCGGCTCTCCTCCAGCAAGTCCTCGCGGACAGACCCCGTGTCCTTCTGGGACTTCTACGGATACGTGTACATACCGCAGTCCGAGATCGACCGTTCCGTCATCGGACACCTCGACACGTTCCGGAATCGCAAGAGGAAGGCAGTCTTCGAGCTGCTCTTCGGCCTGACGACGGAAGAGGTTGCGCGGCTCCGGGCGGAGATCGACGAACTAAACGATGAACTCCGTGAGGCTAACCGCGAGCTTCGGCTAATCGATGAGTTCCTAGACGGGCTCGATCTGGCGTCGGGCGGAGAACTTGCAGCCCGTCGTCAGCAGCTTGAGCAGGAGCTCAATGATCAGGAGCGGCTCCTTGATGCTCTTCGTTCCGAGGGTCATCGAGCAACGACCGCGGTCACGGAGCAGCAGTCTCGGCTACGTGTGATGCTGGAGCGGGCCGGCGAGGCAGCGCGGATGGCGGCGGAGCTGGAAGCGAGGATTGCCTCCCGCATGGAGTTTCGATTCGAGCTGGAGTCTGATCGGGAACGCATTGTCCGTGAAGGCTCCGCCACCGACCTGCTAGGCACCCTGGACTTCCACCAGTGCCCGAGGTGCCTGCAGGACGTCGTACCCGAACGCACCGATCCCGACCACTGCTACCTGTGTGGCCAGTCCGAGCCGCGGTTGGGTGACGGTGACGACCCCAGCCAGAGCGAGGCCGAGCGTCAACGCCGGCTGGGTGAGATCGAGGAGTTGCTTGGGGAGATCCACGAGCTGATTGCGGCGGACCGAGAGGAGTTGGAAGCAGCAACGGCCCGGCGCCGCTCACTCGAGGCTCTGTCCCGCGAGCTCGGTGCCGACCTCGACCAGTCTCCCAGCGATTATGTGTCGCCGAGGTTCGACGAAATCGCCAACGTTGGCGCGCGTATCGGCGAGCTCAGGCAAGAAAGAACTTCCCTGGACCTGCAGCAGCGCGTCTGGCATCGGCAGACGGGACTGCGCGAGCACATCGGCAGCTTGGAGTCCCATATCGCCGATGCCAAGCGGCGACTGGAGCGAGCGGTGGCTGATCTGGATGACGCGCGACTCAAGGTGCGCGAAATCTCCGAGATCTTCGACGAGATCGTCCAGAGCATGAACATGCCGTGGTACGCGGAACCAGCACGGATCGATTCCGACACGTACCTGCCGATCGTGAACGGCGTTGGGCTCGAGGAACTGAGTTCGGGCGGCATGAAGATGATGACGAACGTTGCCTATCACCTCGCCATGCTCACGTACGCGCTCGCCCACCGGGACACCTACGTCCCGAGCCTGTTGATCATCGACAGCCCGCGGAAGAACCTCGGGTCCACACCGGAAGACCAGTACCACTCCGACATGTTCTATCGGTGGGTCGATGGGCTGGTCTCGGCGTATCGCCAAGAGATCCAGATCGTCATCGCCGACAACGACCCGCCTCTGCAAGGCATCCAGTTGGCGCAGGAGATCCGAGTCAGTCATAGCAGTCCAACGGTCCCCGGGGTTGCCCACCCCGGTGGCGCCGTGGAGATCATCGAGTGACCTGCGCCGAGAGTCTCGGCGACGGACGGCGAGCTGTTGGTAGCCGTGACGACACTATGCGTGGTCAGGCTGGCGGGTACTGACTGTCCACAATCACGGATATCGCTAGCGGAGGAGCGGGTGAGGTCCGCGAGTGAAACCTGCCAGTCGTCGCCTGAGCCAGACCTCGTAGTCGCTCAGAGCGCGACGAACCTGCACTTGCAGTCGAGACGCCTTGGCGACCATCTCCTCGTCGCAGACGCATTCCCCGTCGACGGGCCCGCCTCGTCGTGCCTCGAACAAGTACTGATCCCAGTCTCGAACCAGGTACCGCAATCGAGCTCCATGCCGCCAGTCCCGGCCGCCAACGGACTCGGCGGCTCGGAAGAGCTCTTCCCATGGTTCCTCAGCCTCGGACAGCGGTCGAGGGCGATCGGGGCCACCGTCGTGAACGCTTGGGAGGAGTCGACGGAAGATGTCGACCCGGGTCTCCCGGATGTACTGGCGACGCGACGACCAGTTGGACGCGAGGGCGCTCATGAGGCCCCCGACGATGGCGCCAGTGAATACGAGAAGCGCTTCCTGCATCATGACCCCCGTGGCGGTGGGGCCGCATCATGCCTCGGGGGTGTGACTTCGGCCGGCGGTGTCCCGCTCGGTACCCGCCCATCATCACGGTCGCGAGCGATCAGCCTACGGACAAGGGACGGGCACGTACCCGTCGTCCATGTACCGGCCCCAAGCCGGGGTGCGAACGATCTCGTTGACGGCCTTGCGCAGATGCTCGATGTCCTCGAAGCAGACGTGTCGGCACTTGCCGCAGCGGATGCGGTGATCTGCTCCCCCGCCTCCGCCGCCGCCTGGAGTGCACTGCATCTTGGGCGGCACTTGCCGATCCACACGAAGGCAGCCTGGAGCTGTCGCGCCGCACCGGCAGATGATCTTGATGCTCAATTGCTGGCCACGCGCCATCGGCATCTCCTCTGTGAACGGCCTCGTCGACCGTACGAGGTGGGTGCGACATCGAGTCTGCGACTTCGGGTGTTCGCGGCGGGCCTTC
>JBJHBB010000491.1:0-2629 GCA_050485265.1 Rhodothermales bacterium
GTCCCAAAGCGCGCGCACACCCACGCCGCCGCCCACGGCGATCTCACCTGCGAATCGGTCGAAGGCGAAGCGTCCGCTGGGATCGCCCGGGTTGCGTGGACCGAACCAGACGTTGCCTGCGTCGACGAAGGCCGCCCCCTGCCAGTCCGCCGCGAACAGGCGCCGGAACAGGATGTGTCTTGCCTCCGCGCTCATCTCCAGGCGGATGTCCCCACCCTGGACGAACGCCGAAGCCTCCGGAGGCACACGGCCGGGGCCGAGCTGACGGAGCTCCCATCCCCGCACACTACCCGCGCCTCCAGCGTAGAAGCGCCGGTCGAAGGGAGCGACCGGTGCGTCCCCGACCGGGTGGACGATTCCGACGCTCGCTCGTGCGGCTAACACGCTGATGCGGCTCAGACGCACATACTCACGGACGTCGGCCGCCGCGCGAACGTATTGTCGATACTCGAGCCTGCCGGACCCTCCGAACAGGGGTATGCCAGGGATGGAGCCTTCAACCTCCCCCGGGGTGAAGACGAAACGATCGAGGAGGTACGGCAGATTCCCGCCAGCCTCGATCGACACCTCGCGCGAATGTCCGCGATCGCGCCGGAGGATGTCGGCCGTCATCGAGCGAAGCGTGTAGCGGACGGCGTTGTTTATCTGTGGCCGCGTATAGTCCTCCAGGACGAACTGCCTCGCAACCGGGTCCTCGATCAGGTCGAGAAACTGCTCCTGAAAGCCCCGAAGAGTGTCTGGATCCGAAAGCCGGAAGTCGAGGACGTCAAGAAGTGACGTCAGTCGCGGGTTGTGCTGGACTTCCAGACGCATGCCGGCCGTGCCACGCCCCCGGATGAGTAGCCGCAGTTCATCTCGCCGGGCAGTGAGCGCTCCGAGGGTAAACCGGGTTCGTGCATCGAAAGGGCGAAGCGTGCGGTCGAGTCCCCCGAACGGCCACGCGAGGTACGGCAGCGTCATGCCCAGCGTCCCCTCGACCTGGGCCGTGGGAAACTCGACGAAGTCTCCTGCCACCGACGCACTCACGCCTGCAGTGAACTGCTCCCCGGCACCAAAGGTGTTCGCGTTTCGGTACGTGAGTCCGGCACCGAAACCCAGCTCCTCACCTGCCAGCGGAGCGCCGTCGCCGCCAAGAACCCCTGTACGCTGAAGCACGAACCCTTCGAGGCGAATCGCGTGACGCGGTCGGGTTCTGAGGACGACCCTGTGGGGAAGGCGTGCCAGGCTATCTCCTGGCGGTGGAGACGTGATCTCGCCTGGAAGGGGAACGACCTCGCTGAACGAGAAAACACCGGTGGCATCGAGCCTCCGTCGTGTGGCAAGCAGATCGGACTCGCTGTACACCTCCCCCGGCTCGAATCGCGTAGCGCGCCGGAGAAGGGACGGCCGCAATCGTCGGTCGCCGTCGATCGAGGTGATCAGTCGACCATCACCGTACGGGATCGTGTCCATGCGAACCAGTGCGTCCTCGGGGCCAGTCACGCGCATACGCACATCCCCGAAAGCCATCCGTGGGCCTGTTTGAATCTCGAGGAGCACGTCGAAGGTGGGACGCTCGTCTCCGATCGCCTCCACCGGAAACGCTATCGCGCGGACCGAGTCACGCGTGAGCAGGGCAAAGCCGAGGTCACGAAGCTCGCCGAGGAGTCGGCGACGCTCCGCGAGTAGCTCCGTCTCCGAGAGGCGCTGGTTCGGTCCTGCAGCGATGGACGTGTCAGGGGACTCTTCGGAGATGAGCGCGAGAACGCTGCGAGCGATGATCTGCTGACGCTCGGGCGTGGTCAGCGACTCCAGACCGCGGTAGGTCACGCGGCGCATTCGGGACGACATCCCTCGTTCTACCCGGTAGACGATGCGCGCGCGCTCTGAGTCGAGATATTGAATCTCGAGATCCACCTGCGCCCCCAGGTAGCCTGCCTGGCGATAGAGGGCTTGTAGGCGCTCTCGGTCTGCCTCGGCTAGGTCCTCATCGAGCCACGCCGGCGGCTCGCCGGCCCGCTGCAGCGCACGGCCGACCACGCTACGGTCCGAACCGACCTGGTGTAGCCACAACGATGGGGTCACGCCAGGAATACCCAGAAACCGCCGGTTGGGACGTGCCCGGAGCAGCTCCTGAACTTCCTCGGTCCGGAAAGGGGACAGTTCACCCTCGACTCGGACATCCGCGAGGCGGATAGAGTCGCTTGGGACACCAGCCGTGGGTTGTGCCTCAACGTCTGCCGATAGAAGGACGGCGCAAAGCCAGATCGCCGTCCAGCAGCTTGACCTCACCGCAATCATCGCGATACGGTCACCAGACCGATGGCGAGCGAGCATTCGGAGGGTCGTTGAATTGATTGTCGACTTACGGGCATCCCACGCGGTGTCGGCCGAGGGCTAGTGCCCGCAAGATCCCTCCAATTCGCGGCGCGATTATCCCCGCGTCTTCCCAGGGAGGTCGTTGGCGCGATAATCCATCGCGCCTCCTCCATGCGCGACGGACTACTCGTCCTCGTAGTAGAAGTCGTCGCTGGTCATCGGGTAATCCGGCCAGATCTCCTCGATGCTCTCGTAGGGCTCGCCATCGTCCTCGATCTCCTGCAGGTTCTGCTTGACCTCAGGTGGCGCGCCGGTCCGCTCGGCGTAGTCG
>JBJHBB010000492.1:0-2620 GCA_050485265.1 Rhodothermales bacterium
GGGCCATCCCGACCCCTCCACCGATGATCGTGTACACGGAAGCCTCGCGCTGCTCGACGGCGGCCAGTCTACGTCTCGCGGTGTGGGGCCTGGTTGGCTTCTTCGCCCGCCTGCTCCCCTCAGCCAGCCTGGGGCGGCCCTCAGCGTTGGTGGTCATCGATCGCGAGTCACCCCGTCATCCGGAGCGCGATGCGTGAGTGAAAGGATGCCATTCATACTACCGTCTTGACGGGCACAAATTTTGCTGCTTCTATCGGGGCCGGCTCCGGGAGAGGACCGGAGCGCCGCATCGGCGAGTAGAGCAGGTGAAGGTTGTCCCTTCGGGCGACCATGCACCGGTGCGCCGTGCCCGAAGGCGATCAGCCCTCGTGGCGACCCCACGACCACCGCCCAGTCCGGTTCCGCCAAGGAGTCCCCGATGACCGATGAGGACCGCTCCATCGACCGTATGATCGACGGCTACGACGTTCGGATGGTTCGCTTCGCCGATCCTGCCCTGGCTGACGGGCCACCGACCAAGCCGAACGTGAGCGACGCCCGCCATTGGCTCGCCGAAGCGGACCGCATCGGCGAGCTCCGGGTGATGGAAGGGGTCGACTGGGAGAAGAACATCGGGCGCATCACCGAGATGCTGCACCACGACGAGGGCGCGCCGGCGGTGCTCTTCGACGACATCCCCGGGTTCGACAAGGGCTTCCGGGTCCTCGTCAACACGCTCTCCAAGCGCAGTCGTCTCGCCCTGACACTTGGGCTCCCGGAGGACATCGACACCTTCAGCCTGATGGACGAGTGGGAGCGTCGTCTCAACGAGACCAAGCCAGAACCCGTCAAGGTCGTCGATGAGGGGCCGATCACCGAGAACGTCCTTCGAGGGGACGACGTCGACCTCCTCAAGTTCCCGACCCCGCAGTGGCACGAGGAGGACGGCGGCCGCTACATCGGCACCGGGTGCGCGGTTCTCACCCGCGATCCCGACACCGGCTGGGTGAACTCTGGCACCTACCGGGCGATGATCCACGACGGCAAGAGCACCGGCCTGTACATCTCGCCCGGGAAGCACGGACGCGACCACATGGAGCGCTACTTCGAGCGCGACGAGCCCATGCCGGTCGTCATCCTCGTCGGTCTCGCCCCCTTGCACTTCCTCGGAGCGGCCTTGGAGATCCCCGATGGCGTGAGCGAACTCGAGTGGATCGGTGGTGTCGTCGGCGAGCCGATTGAGTGCATCGAGGGCGAGGTGACCGGCATCCCCATCCCGGTTCGGGCCGAGATCGCGCTCGAGGGCTATCTCCACCCGAACAGCACCCGGCCGGAGGGTCCCTTCGGCGAGTGGACGGGCTACTACGCCTCCGTGTCGAGCGAGGAACCGGTCTTTGACGTCGAGGCGGTCTATCACCGCAACGATCCGATCCTGCTCGGTTGCCCACCTCAGAAGCCGCCCTACGAGGGGCAGCGTTTCCAGCAGTACATGCGCAGCGCGAACCTCCGACGAGAGGTTCGCGCGGCAGGCGTGCCCAACGTGGAAGCTGCGTGGGCACACAGTGTGGGCGGGTGCCGCCTGTTCAACGTCATCTCGATCAAGCAGAAGTACCCGGGACATGCCAAGCAGGCCGCACTCGTAGCGAGCCAGTGTCGTCAGGGCGCCTACCTCGGTCGGATCGTGGTGGTCGTCGATGAGGACGTCGACGTCACCGATCTGCAGGAAGTGATCTGGGCCGTGTGCACGCGACATGACCCCGAGCGTGACGTCGAGATCATCAAGCGGACGACCAGCGGCAAGCTCGACCCGGCGATCCGGCCGGGAGAGAAGGGCTACAACAGCCGCCTCATCATCGACGCCACGCGGCCCTTCGAGTGGCGCGATGAGTTTCCCTTGGCCATCGGTCCGGGCCCCGAGGAGAAGCGTTGGGTCCGCGAGAACTGGGATTGGATCCTGCGGACGAGCGTCTGAGGAGGACCGCCATGTCGACGCCATTCGGACCACGGCCGGACATGAAGATCGGGTTGATCCTGCCGAGCAAGGGCAAGGGCAGCGGGCCTGAGTCGCTCGATGCCGGTGTCGAGGTCGCCGAGCGGCTCGGTTGGAACAGCGTGTGGGTCACGGACCACCTGATGGTCCCGTCGGGACCCGAGGAAGAGGAGTACGGCTGGATCTTGGAGGCGGTGACGGCGTTGACCTACGTCGGAGCGCGCTCGACCTCCCTGAGGATCGGCACGAGCGTCATCGTGCCGGCGATGCGGGACGCACCCCTGCTCGCGAAACAGCTGGCCACTATCGACGTCTTGACCGGTGGGCGCCTCACGGTCGGGGTCGGTGTGAGCGACAAGGACGACCTCCCGGAGTACACCAACCTCGGCAAGGCAGAGCGATTCAAACGCCGTGGCCCCTACCTCGACGAAGCCATCGAGTTGTGGCGTCATCTCTGGGGCGGTGACACCGAGGCCTTCGAGGGCGAGTTCCATCAACTCCAGGACTACACCTTCTTGCCTCTGCCGCCCCAGGGAGCCCAGCTACCGGTGTGGTGTGGCGGCCGCAGCGACCGAGCGTTACGCCGCACTGCACAGCTTGCAGATGGCTACCACGCCGCTCAGACGGGGCCCGAGGACGTCGCCGAGAAGC
>JBJHBB010000493.1:0-2602 GCA_050485265.1 Rhodothermales bacterium
CGATCTCCTACGTCCGAGCGCGATGATATGGATCGAATTCCGAGCCGCTGGCCCGCCTCGACGTGCGCGGCATTGAGACTTCGGCGGAGCAGTTGTTGTTGAGCCCCCGTGAGTGTGGGGATTTGCGTGAACCGTTCTTCCACGCTTTCAAGCTGGATGGCGAGGCGCTCCCTTTCGGACTCGACGATCGCCCGGCGCTCGTCGAGGCGCTTGAGGGCAAAGAGTGTCATCGCAAGTCCACCCACGAGTACCACCGCCACGACCACCCATTGCCATCGGACTCGAAGTCCCGATTCGCGACCTGGTTCGGGCGGCGGCTGGGCGCTCGACGGCGGGCGCGCGTTCCCCACCCGACTCTGCACGGACGGCTGACTGCGCGACGAGCCGCCTTTCCAGGGATGACCGATCAGATCCGACAAGAGTCAAGCGATGGCGTGAGGGACGTGATACGACACTTTGGTGCGGAGGGTCTGCAGGTAGCGTGAAAGCGGCCACCGACGAGAGAGACAGCAATGTCGCACCGCCGATATCTTCGCGCGACCCTCCTCCAACACGTTGTCTGGACCTGACTCCCACCTCACCGTCAGTGGCCTGGCCAAATCCTTTGGGAGACGTACGCTCTTCCGCGATCTGGCATTCAGCCTTGGCCCATCGTCCTCGCTGGCCGTCGCAGGCCCAAACGGGTCAGGCAAGTCGACGCTGCTCCAAATTGTCGCTGGCCTGCAGGTCGCTTCGGCGGGGGAGGTTGAGCTTGCGTGTCGTGGTGAGGTCGTTCAGCCGGCAGACCGCCCGCAGCGAGTGGGATTCGTTGCGCCGTACTTGAATGTCTACGACGACTTCACCGCGCGAGAGAATCTGCGTTTCATCGCCGATGTGCGCCGATTGAGATCGACCGATCAGTCGATCGATGGGCTGTTGGCCCGCGTTGGGTTAGACGGTAGGCAGGACGACCTTGTGAAGACTTTCTCTTCGGGGATGAAGCAACGTGTGCGCTTCGCGACGGCGCTACTTGCGGATCCCTGGCTATTGATTCTGGACGAACCAGGGTCCAACCTCGACGACCGTGGTCGTCGGCTGGTGAAGGGAATCGTAGAGACCCACACGGAGGCGGGCGGTGCCGTGATTCTTGCTACTAACCTTCCGGGTGAGGCCGAGTTATGTGGAAAGATGCTCAGCCTGGGTCCGGATTTGGATTAGGGCCATTGCCGTCACCACCGCCTTCGCAGCATCCACAGCCGTTCATTGTGGTGCAGCATGCATAGTAGCCGGATTCGCACGAAACATTACAGCCCCCATCAAGGCCGCAAGACGTGGCTCCAGGGCCTCCCGCAAGACATGATCCGCTACACGCTGGGCTACGTGATCCAGAAATCCCGAGATCATCCAGTGGAGCTGAATCGTTGAGAAAGCTAGCTATCTGAAAGTGAGAGTCTCGACCCTCTGTGCGCGGAGGAGGATAGTATGCAATGCCGTACCCTTCGAACTCCAGCTGAGCTGATACTGCACCATGATCTATAGTGCGATTAGTTTGAAACAATTCTGGTGATGTTCCAAGTCGCGCAAATACGATATCACGCCCCTCGTCATTTCGAATCAAGAATGCATCTCTGTTGTAGATCAACGTAGCACCTGGGAGTTCGATTTCTGGGACGTCCCCGACGTCATGCTGCTGGAGAACGAACAGATACTCGATTTCTCGCGGGTTGTGTGTCGGTGCAACGCCTGCGAGAAGCCCGGCCGGGTGGCTGCGCAACACTACGGTACCATGGAACTCGCCGTGCCATTTGGCAACTGCGCTCCCAGGCTCGACCTGCGCCGTATGAGTGTCGACCGACTCGACCTGGTCATGCTCTGCACAGCCCACCAACATCGGAAAACTGAGAGCGATCGTACAGAGTGCCACATAGAAGCAAGTAGCGTGTGACATACGAGGACGGCGATACGTAGAGGTAGAGAGCATGACATTGTGCAATTAGGACCAGGAATACAATACACGGTAGGGTGTGATCATACAAGACCGTCGTCCACACCCTTCGGCCATTCGCGCAGTCTTCACAAAAAATAATTACCAGGGTCAATCCCGTGTCAGCGCGAGCACGGCATGGCTTGTGATCGCACCTGCTCTGGCAAGAGGCATTGCCGCCGCTAGCAGGGTTGCGCCCGTCGTAAGAACGTCATCGACCAGCAAGACGCGGTCGCCTACTGCCACCGCAATGCCCTCGGCCAGACCGAATGCCCCCTCAACGTTCGCCCTGCGCTTCGTCCGCGACAGCTTCGTCTGAGACCTGGTTGTTCTGGTACGGATGATCAGTTCGGCGAGGGGGGCGCCAATTTCGTCTGCGATTCCGCTCGCGATGCGCTCGGCCTGGTTGTATCCGCGTTCTAGTCTCCGGGCACGGCCAAGTGGAATGGGTACGATGAAGTCGGGGACAGGCAGTCCACGCTGAACCCACAGTCGCCCGATAGGTCGTCCGAGTTCGATGCCTAGGGATGGACGATCCCCGTACTTCAACACGTGCTGCAGCTTCTGAAGGACCCCGCCTTCGTCGAAGGTCCAGAGCGCGAGTCGGTGTTCGAAGACCTCGCGGGCACCCGGTAGGCG
>JBJHBB010000494.1:0-2596 GCA_050485265.1 Rhodothermales bacterium
CCGGCTGAACGAAGCCTTCGTCCTTCACGTCACGACCGGGAGGCCGCTCGTCACGCTCAAAGTGGCGCAGACGATCGATGGGCGCGTCGCCACCAGAACCGGTGACAGCCGATGGGTCAGCTCCGAGCCGTCACGCGCCCGGGTTCACCGCATGCGCGCCGAGGCCGACGCAGTGCTCGTCGGCACGGGCACCGCGCACGTGGACGACCCCGCGCTGACGGTGCGCCATTCGTGGCCGGATCGACCCGACCCCGACGAGAGGCAGCCTTTGCGCATCGTCCTCGATCGACAGGGGAAGCTCGCAGATTCGCTGCGCTTGTTCACCGATCATCACGCCTCCCGGACCGTAGCCGTCGTGGCCGAGGACTCCACGCCCGGATACGAAGCGGCCTTGACCAATGCCGGCGGAACGGTGCTGCGGGTGCCGACACGCGGCGGGCACCTCGATCTCGAAGATTTGCTGCGCCGCATGGGGGACGGTTCGCTGGGCCGCGTCGTGCAATCCGTTCTGGTCGAGGCGGGGCCCGGGCTGGCCACTGCGTTGCTGCAGTTGGATCTGGTCGACCGCTACGTGGCCTTCATCTCGCCCAGGCTGCTTGGATCGGGCGTTGACACGATCGGTGATCTGGGGATCGACGAGATGGTGTCGGCCCGGGGTTTCCGAGAGCACTTCTGGGAGGTGCTTGGGCCAGATGCCGTCTTCACGGGGTACCTGCGAGAGGTATGACTCGCTGCAAACCCGCCGCTCTGACGGCTGCCGTTCTGGTGGGTCTGCTTGGATTCCTGGGATGCGCGCCGTCAGCCGACTTTATGCGACAACTCGAAGCCGTCAACCAGGACGTCGTGTTCTCGGTGTCGACGCCGGACTCGCTCGTCGCTCTCACTCTCGACGATGGGCCATGGGCCGCCGTCACCCTCGAGGTGCTGGACGTGCTTGCGCGCCACGATGCTCAAGCCACCTTCTTCCTGACCGGAGAACGTATCCGGGGCCGGGAAGGAATCGTCCGCCAGATCGTGCTCCAGGGGCACGAAATCGCCAATCATGGCATGACCGAGACACCGTCGGTGCTGTTGAGGGCCGAAACCTTTCGGTCCGAGCTGCGGAAAGCTCACGCGCTGCTGGCCGAGCACGATTCCGTGACCTGGTTTCGACCTGCCACTGGTCTCTTCAACGACCGGATCATCGCCGAGGCCTGCTCGGTGGGATATCGAGTCGCCTTGGGGGACGTTTATCCGAACGATGTGCACAGGCCGCTCTCAGGGATCGTCAGTCGCCACGTGCTTGGCCACGTCGAGCCCGGCTCAGTCATCATCCTGCACGAGGGAAGGACCGGCCGCCGAACGATCGTCGACGTCCTGGAGCGGGTCCTCCCCGAATTAGCTGATCGCGGCTATCGAGTCGTGACCCTGTCCGAGCTCGTGGCTTCCACCGATGCCGATTCTCGTAATGAGACCCAAGATTGCTGGAAGCCGGACCCCAGCGACGCACCCGCCCGTATAGACGCCCACCATGGCCCGGGACCCGTGGTCAACTCTCCGCAGCGTCCCTTCTAAGTTGCCTTCCTGAGCGTTCGAAGCCGTGTCACTCACCCTTCTTGCAAACCGAGCCCCTATCCGAAGTACGCCGGACGGCTGGCGACCCGGTCTCGGCGGGCTCGCAACGGCGCTGTTGCCCATCATGGAGGACCGGGGAGGCACCTGGGTTGCCATGCGGGACCCCGACAGCAACGCCCCGCTCGAACAGGATTACCCGGACGAAGACCCTAAACTGAAAATCCGCCGGGTCGAGATGAGCGCCGACGAGTTCTCGGCCTACTACCAGGGAATGTCCAACCGGGTGCTCTGGCCGCTGATGCACTACCTGGTAGAGCACGTCGAGGCGGACCGGGCGCTCTGGCACGTGTACGAGGCCATCAACAAGCGCTTCGCTCATGTAGCGCTGAAGGGCAGCAACGGCGACAACGCCGAGTACTGGGTGCACGACTATCACCTGATGCTCGTCCCCAAGCTCATCCGGGACGCACGGCCCAACGCCCGCATCGGTCACTTCTGGCACATCCCGTGGCCCGCCGCCGAGGTGTACCGCATCCTCCCGGCAGCCGTGCCCTTGCTGGAAGGCATGCTCGGCGCCGACCTCATCGGCTTTCACACCGAGGGCTACGCCGAGAACTTCCGTGAGGCTGCGCGCGACTTGCTCGGAGCCCGCCTGCGCGGCACGCTCATCGAATGGGAGGGTCGCTCGGTCCGCGCCGAGGCCCATCCGCTTGGGATCGACGCTAACTACTTCTGTGCACTGGGTGATGACGAGGTCACCCGTTCCGAGGCCGCTGCCCTCCGCGAGGAATTGGGGGTAGAGCGGCTCGTGGTTGGCGTAGACCGCCTCGACTACACCAAGGGGCTTCTGCTGCGCCTCGATGCCTTCGAGCGCTTCCTGGAGGCACACCCAGAGTGGCATCGCAGAGTAACCCTGTTGCAGGTCGCCACGCCGAGCCGGACGGGCATCGCCGCGTACGACCGACTCAAGCGCGACGTGGACGAGGCCGTCGGGCGCATCAACGGCCGCTTCGGCGAGGGTGCCTGGACTCCCATCCTATAC
>JBJHBB010000495.1:0-2592 GCA_050485265.1 Rhodothermales bacterium
ACGTCATCTCGATGGGCGGGATGCTTGACAAGCTCGTGGTCAACCGGAACGACGTCACCGTGGCCTACATGACCAACGGATCGGTGGCGGTGTTCGACGCCGACGTCAGACGCTACCTCAGCTTCTCCAGAATGAGCCTGCCGTTGCTTCCCCTGGAAGAAGGGCAGGCCTCGCGGCTGAAGGCAGGGATTCAGCAGTTGCTGAACTCGGTCGAGCGGAAGCTGCCGGCCGAGGTCGATTCGCAGGAAGTGCAGCAGATCAAGGCCAACATCCGATACGCCGAGGCCGTCTCGGCCATCGAGGTCCTGGGCCTCTCGGCCAGCAACGCTCGCTTCCTCGACATGCCCTTCTACAAGACCGGGCGAGTGCGGAAGGACCCCATCGGGGAGGCAGACATCCGCATCGTCCAGGACTTGATGGCAGAGGTGCAACCGGATCACATTTTCGTGGCTGGCGACCTGTCAGACCCGCACGGCACGCACCGGATGTGCTACAAGGCGATCGACATCGCGCTTGACCGTTACGCCGCAAGGTCTGACAGCGATGAGGCGCCTCAGAACGGTCAGCAAGCCGGTGAGACCCGACCGAAGGTCTGGCTCTATCGGGGAGCCTGGCAGGAGTGGGAGATCCACCGAGCCGACGTGTTTGTGCCGCTCTCCAAAGCTGACCTCGATCGAAAGATCGAAGCCATCTACAAGCACGAGAGCCAGAAGGACCGAGCAATGTTTCCGGGCGCTTACGACGCGCGCGAGTTCTGGCAGCGCGCCCGCGACAGGAACCGGCAAACGGCCGAGGCCCTCAACCGCCTTGGTCTGCCCGAATTCTACGCCGCCGAGGCGTACGTCGTCACCGACAGGCTCTAGGAAAGTCTGTTACGATCGCACGAGGATATTTGCCACGTCTCCTCCCACGCTCGGCATGTGCGTGTGAAATTGAGGATCTGGCTGAGTAGACCATCGAATGGCCGTAGCATCACCTCAAGTCGCGATCGTGGGCGCCGGCATCGCCGGCCTGGCAACCGCGTGGCGATTGCGGATGCGCGGCATCGGCGTCGTGGTGCTGGAGCGTGAATCAGAGGCCAGCCTGTGCGCAGTGGCCAGCCGCGCAGCAGGGGGGATGCTGGCGCCCTCGGCCGAGGTTCAGTTCGAGGAGATGGGCCTATACCATTTCGCCGCTGAAAGCCTCCGCCAATGGCCGCGTTTCGCCGACGAGCTTGAACGGGCCGCCGGCCTAAGCGTGGGCTACCACGACGATGGCACGCTGCTGGTCGCCGTCGATCGCGATGACGCCGAGGCTCTGCGGCGGCTTTTCCGCTTTCAGCAGGAGCAGGGCCTCAATGTGTCGTGGCTATCGACCGGCGAGGCCCTCGACCTCGAGCCGTTCCTATCGCCACGAATCGCCGGTGCAATCCACTCCCCGGACGATCACCAGGTCGACAACCGCGCCGTCGTCGAGGCACTCATTGAGACACTCGCAGCCGACGAAGCCGCCGAGCTTCGATTCGGCTCCGAGGTTGGCTCGATCGAGTCCGGTTCGGACTCCCCGACGACTGTCCTGGCCGATGGGACGCGCATCCAGACTCGGGTGGTGGTACTCGCCGCCGGCGCCTGGGCGCGATCGGTCGCCGGCATCGATCCCCCCATCCCGATGCGACCGGTCAAAGGGCAGATACTCGGATTGCGGATGGTGCCTCCATTCGGACTACGTCACGTCGTCCGCACTCTTCGCGGCTACCTGGTGCCCAAGGCCTCAGGGACTCTCATGGTGGGTGCCACGGCCGAGGAGATGGGCTTCGATGACCGTGTGACCGCCGGCGCCGCGTATCGACTTCTCGAGAATGCCGTCGAGGCCGTGCCGGGTGTCGAGGAGCTCGAACTCGAGGGCGTTTGGGCGGGCTTCAGGCCGGCGGCCCGTGACCACCAGCCCATGTTGGGGTTCACCAACCTTCCCGGCGTAGCCGTCGCTGGAGGACTGTACCGACACGGGATTCTCCTGGCGCCCATCGCTGCCGAGGAAGTCGCGGCCGATGTCGCGTCATACCTCGCCAACCGGACCGAAACCTCCTCGCTGATCGCCCCGTTTTCCCCGACACGATTTGCGCCCTCAACATGACAGGCACCACGAGCTCAATCACCTTCAACGGCACGCCTCTAACCATCGAGACGGATTCGACTGTTGAGGAGGTGTTGCAGACGGCGGGGATCGAGCCCACCAAGGGCGGGATTGCAGTGGCCGTTGATGACGCCGTCGTGCCCCGATCTCTCTGGGGAAAGACGCCCGTTGCCGTTGGGGCGAAAGTCGAGGTCATCACGGCCTTTCAGGGCGGATGAGCGAATCGATCACCCGCGATGTCGAGCCGCAGGCCGACAGTCTTCAGTTGGGCCCGCTATCCCTGTCTAGCCGCGTACTGCTGGGTACGAGTCGGTACCCGAACCCACAGACCATGCTCGAGGCCATTGAGGCCTCGGGTGCCGAGATGGTCACCGTCTCCATCCGCCGGGTCAATGTCTACGACCGCGCCGAGGAGAGCCTGCTGGGGATGCTGCGCGAGCGGGGGCTGCACCTGCTCCCCAACACGGCAGGATGCTTTAC
>JBJHBB010000496.1:0-2592 GCA_050485265.1 Rhodothermales bacterium
GGCTCGGGAAGCCACGCCGACATGCACCGCAAGCCCGAGCGCCTTCCGGGCGAGTACGAAGGCAACCCGGTCGGCCTGTCGCGCGAGTCCTGCGAGGCCATTGGGCCGCAACTCGACGCGCACCTCGCCGCCTTCGGCGTGCTGTATCACCAGTACCACAAGCACCACTGGCTGGTGAAGGGGCCGCAATTCAGGGATCTCCACCTGTTTCTCGAGGAGCACTACGAGGAGATCCACAAGCACTTCGACATGCTAGCAGAGCGCTTGACCGCGATCGGCTTCGTGCCGACATGTGGCCCCGCCGCGCAGGAGAAGCTCTCCTACATCCGTCACGAGCCCGAAGGATACTTCCCAGTTCGGTTGATGCTGGAGTTGGACGTCCTCGCGGAGGGCACCGTGTGCGTCAAGCTTCGAGAAACGATTGCCCTCTGCGACAAGCACGGCGATTACGGCACCAAGCGCCTTCTCGAGACCGTTCTGCTAGCAGCCGAGGACCGCGCCCATCACCTCGAGCATTTCCTGGAGGACGACACCCTCGAGATCGGCAATATCGCCGGCGAGGACGACCTCCTGCCGCGCGACTGAACACTTCCCACATCCCAATACGTCGTTCATGACCACCTACCGCGAGGCCGGTGTCGACATCGAGGCCGGCGAGGCCACCGTAGACCGCATCAAGCCGATGGTGCGCGAAACGTTCACTCCAGGCGTTTTGACGGACATAGGTGCGTTCGGTGGACTGTTCGCCCTCGACACGACCGCGTTCCGTGAACCCGTGCTTGTGTCGTCCATCGATGGCGTTGGTACGAAGCTTCACGTGGCCGTGATGACGGGACGCTACGACACCGTCGGGCAGGACCTGGTAAACCACTGCGTGAACGACATAGCTGTATCCGGCGCGCGCCCGCTTTTCTTCCTGGACTACTACGCGACAGGGAGGCTTGAGCCAGATGTTGCGGTGGACGTCGTGCGGGGTTTCGCCGTGGCGTGCAAGGAGAACGGCTGTGCACTCATCGGCGGCGAGACTGCCGAGATGCCCGGCCTCTATCGCGAGGGCGATTTCGACCTGGCCGGCTGTGTGGTCGGGGTGATCGAACGTGACGCCATCGTCGACGGCTCACGAATCCGTCCGGGTGACGTGCTGATCGGGCTTCGATCGACGGGATTGCACACCAACGGCTACTCGCTCGCACGGCAAGTCCTCTTCGATCATCATTCCGTCGACGACCGCCCGGATCCGCTCGCAGGCCAGACAATTGGCGAAGCACTGCTAGCCGTCCATAAGTCGTACCTGCAGCCGATCCAAGCGCTCGTGAAAGACGAGTTGGCCACTGGATTCAGCCACGTTACAGGTGGCGGCCTTGTCGCAAACACGATGCGGATCGTTCCCGAGAGCATGGCGCTCGATGTCGACTGGCAGTCATGGTCCGTCCCACCGATCTTTCAGCTAATCCAGGACCTTGGCAGCGTCCCCGAAAATGACATGCGGCGGACGTTCAACATGGGCATCGGCCTCGTTTGCATCACCCCATCTGAGAAGGCCGAAGACGCCGAGGGCGTGCTGCGATCATTAGGAGAGGACCCGGTCCGGATCGGCCGCGTCCAAGCGGACTGAAACCCTAAACCGGCCCCCTCCCCATGTCGCTGAACGCATCGAGACCCGTCGCCGTGCTCGGGGCAGGGAGTTGGGGAACGGCTCTGGCCTACAGCCTGAGCGAGTATGGCGGTCACCGCGTGCGGATGTGGGCCCGTCGGCCATCGCTGGTGGAGTCGCTCGATCAGCATCGGCGCAACGTCGATTACCTGCCAAGTGTCGAATTGCCCCGTGCGGTCTCCTTCACCAGTGATCTAGGAGAGGCGATCTCCGAGGCGGAACTCATCGTTTTCGCGACCCCCAGTCAGGCCGTGAGAGCGGTCGCCAGGCAGATTGCCCCACGGGTGACTCGCGAGCACGTCGTCATCTCGGTGGCCAAGGGGATCGAGGTGGGTACTCTGATGACGACCTCGGGCGTCCTCCGCGACGCCCTCCCGGATGCCGATGCAGATCGGATCGGAGTCCTCTATGGACCAAGCCACGCCGAGGAGGTCGGCATGGGTCAGCCGACGACCGTCGTGGTCGCGGTCCCCGACGTCGGCGTCGCGACACAGGTGCAGCGCACCTTCCTCACTGATCGGTTTCGTGTGTACGTCAATGCGGACCTCGTAGGTGTCGAGGTCGCGGGCTCCGTCAAGAACGTCATGGCCATCGCAGCGGGTCCACGTCGATGCGCAGGTCGTCACTACCGTCACGGGAGGCGGTCCGCTCCATGGCGCGGGCGACGAGCAGCAGGCCGGCGAGCGTGACGGCACCGATCCCGGCGGTCGCGAGCGCCGGACCCCGCTCCGGGCCAACGACCGCGGTCAGGAGCAGGCTGCCCAGTGCGAGCAGACCCAGTCCGGTGAGCCGTGTGCGGGCCCGGCGCGTGCGGAACAGCGTCACGGCTCCGGTGAGGAACAGCCCGCCACCCAGCAGCGCGAGGGGGAGGGTCATCGCACCCTCGCCGCGGGCACGCTGGCGCGACGGCGGGGACGCCGACGGCCCGATCCGGTCTG
>JBJHBB010000497.1:0-2588 GCA_050485265.1 Rhodothermales bacterium
CGTGGAGCGCGTCACTGTGCTCGAGGGCGTTTTCCAGGTTGGCGCTGGAGACGTGGTCGACCGCGATAATGTCGAGCGTCTCTACCCGGGTGCCTACACCTCGATGCCGCCGGGCATGCGGCACTACGCAATAGCTGAAGGCGAGACGGTGGTTCAGCTAACCTCTGTCGGGCCGTGGGAGGTCAACTACGTCAACCCAAGCGACGACCCCCGGCAGCAGAATTGAGGTAGTGCGAGCCTCAAGCGCTAGGCTCAGGCCGCGATCTGGCCCGTCGACCGTTCCCCCGTCGATCAAGCACGGCGGGGGAGGCGTGCCTGGTTAGGCTGTTCGTGTGCACTATTCCCAGGGGCGATGGCCCACGATCAGCTTCGGCGCAGCGATATTCGCAGGGTAACCTGACCGGTAATACTAGTGATCCTGCGCTTCGCAGCCTGGGCGCGCCCTGGCGGTGTCACCCTGCTGTCTATGTTTATGCTGCTTGCGGCCACTCCAGCAGCGGCCCAGCATTTGGCGTTCGATTCTGCCGACACGCAGGAGACTGCCGTCACGCATCACGTGGAGGCGCTCTTCGATGCCATGCGGGCGTCGGACGCAGACGGCGTGCGACGCCACTTCCATCCGCAGACTAAGAGTCTCTACTCGCTAAGCACGGATGCAGACGGCTCCGTAAGGGTGACGGAAGGTGACATTGACGGCTTCGCCGAGAGCGTCGGCCGCGCCGAGGTCGGACTCCTGGACGAGCATCTCGGGCCCATAGAGGTCTTCATCGATGGCCCGCTTGCCACGGCTACGATGCCGTATGCCTTCTATCTTGGGGACCAGTTCAGTCACTGCGGCGTCAATGTCTTCCACCTCGTCCTGACCGACGACGGCTGGCGAACGCTCCATATCACCGACACACGCCGCCGTAGCGACTGCCACCATTCGATCGCCCCGCCGGACCCCGCTGGTGGCTGAACTCTCCTCTCACCACAACTCATGCGTTTCTCTATGTCGTCTTACAGCAGCCCACCCGAAATGCAGATCGACCCTTCGAAGTCCTACAAGGCCACGATCGAGACCGAGAAGGGAACCATCGAAGTAGCTCTCCACGCCGAGCACGCTCCGAAGACTGTCAACAACTTCGTCGCGCTTGCCCGTGACGGCTTCTACGATGGCATCACTTTCCACAGGGTGATTTCGAACTTCATGATCCAGGGAGGCGACCCGACCGGAACGGGCCGCGGCGGACCTGGCTACACGTTCGAGGACGAATTCGACGGCAATCCGCACCGCCACGGGACCGGTTCTCTGTCCATGGCCAACGCAGGACCGAACACCAACGGCAGCCAGTTCTTCATCACCCATGCGCCTCAACCGCATCTCGACGGCCGCCACACGGTCTTCGGGGAAGTGGTCTCAGGACAGGACGTGGTCGACTCGATTAGTCAGGGGGACAGTATGCTATCCGTGTCGATCGAGGAGAGCTGAGCCTCCGCCATGAGCGACGACGGCTCGGTCCCAGGGAGTATCAAGCGCCAGGTGGAGGCACTCGGCGGCGGCAGCGAGGCTCGCCTCGCCGTGTTGTTGGGCCGTCGGCTTTATCTGGCCGTCGGCCTTCTCTTCCTTCTAGCGCTCGTCCTCAAGTTCTTCGAGCCGATCTCGCAGGTGCTGCTGATTGCATTCGTCGGCTCGATCCTGGGTATCGCCTTCAACGCGCTCATCGTCCGTCTGCCGGTGGGCCGCAAGACCGGAATGGCCATCGTCGGTGTGGCGACGCTGGGACTTATCGGACTGGGCTTCTGGTTCGGCGTAACGCTCATCGCGCGCGAGGTGCAGTCGCTCGTGGCCGACATTCCGAGTATCACCACGCTCCTCGAGAACGCAGAAGAGTGGATCGACGAGACAATCGGCTTGGAGGTCGACCTGTCTGGCGAACAGGTCGAGCAGTTTCTAGGCGACGCCCTGCTTGGCGGATTTGCGATCCTTGGTGGCGCACTTGGCCTTCTGGAATTGATCGCCATGGTGTTGCTGGTCCTGATGGGCGCCTTCTTCGTGGTGGCCAAGCCCAACGAACAGCTCCTGAACCCGCTCTTGCGCGCCATTCCCCGTGAGCGCCGACCCGCCTACCGGCGGATGTTTGAGAAGCTCGGCACGCGCCTCTCGGGCTGGCTGGTCGGCACGCTCGTATCGATGGTCGTCATCGGGGTTCTGAGCACAATCGCCTTTCTAATCATCGGCGTTCCTTACGCCGTCCTGCTGGGTGTGCTCAATGGACTGCTCAGCATCATCCCTTTGTTGGGTGCGTGGATCGGCGGTGCGGTGGCGGTGCTGATCGTCTTGTTCTACAATCCGACCTTGGTGATCTGGGTGATCGTCGCCATGATCGTAATCCAGGAACTCGAGGGGAACGTCATCAGGCCTGTGGTGATGTCCAGCTCCGCGCAGGTTCACCCCTTCGTGACGCTCTTGGCCCTGCTGCTATTCGGCTCGATGTTCGGCATTCTCGGAGCCATCCTCTCCCTTCCCATCGTGCTCCTACTAGGGACCATCGTCGAGGTCCTGTGGGTGGAGGAGACGATAGATGCCGGCGACGACCGTATTGAAC
>JBJHBB010000498.1:0-2581 GCA_050485265.1 Rhodothermales bacterium
CCCGCGGTCCCCGAGGGCACTGGTCAGGATGATCTGTCCGGACCAGCTGAACGCATCGGCGCGAAAGCGCGAGCCCGACGCCGGCTCCGAAGAGCGCCAGTTAGTGGTGATGCGGGCCGACACGTCAACGGGCGATTCCCTCCACTTCGTGCTGAGCAAATCGTAGGTGCCCGCTAGCTCGATATCGTTTTCGTGATTGCTCCGACCAAGGTGGACACGCAGGTCGTCGGTGATCGCGGCCGACCCAGACAGAAGAATGACGCTACTGCCATCGAGCCCGAAGAAGGTCTCCACGCCCGTCGACACGGGAGGATTGAAACGGTGCCCGATCAGCAGCACCAGAGTTCCGGGCGTCACCTGTCGGTTGGTGGGAAGGTTGACAACGCGCCAGCCAAGGAAGGCGTACCGATCGCGGGGCGGCTCGGCCGGCGCAGCTTCCCCGGTCGCATCGAGATTGGCAATCCAACTCCTCAGCGCGTCGATCTCCTCAGGAGGGAGCGGATCCTGGCCGAACGGCATCGGTGCACCGATGATGCCATCGTCACCCCGGACCTTCATCATCAGGTAACTATCGTCCGGGCGTCCTGGCGCGACTAGCTGCATATCCGGGCGGCCGACACTCGGTCGATTGACCGTTGCAGAGATAAAGTGCTCAGGCGACAGATCGAGGTTCATCTGGGGAACGGGACCAGCGTGGCACCCTGCCTGTGAGCACGTTCGCGCGAAGATCTCCGCGACGCGTGCCTCCTGTTGCTCTCGATCTTGTGACAAACCCATCGTCGGCCACAAGAGAATCAGGAGGGCGACCCCAATACCAATTCCGCTTTGCATAGGCAATCACCGTTTTCTAGCACGACAGACCCTCATCGCTGCCAGGTGCCTACACAGCCTGAGTCCACGACGGGAACCCCCTCGCAGATCGCTCCGAAAAATCCCCACATTGGGGATCACTTCGGGCGGGCGAGGCGGCCCAAATCCCTATACTATTGTAGGGTACATGAAGCACTGACTACCCTCCTCTCTCTCTGACCCTTCGAGTACGGCCTTCTCGTCCAACACCCCGAGGCAATGTTGAACGTCCGCACCATCCTCGTCCCCACTGATGACTCCCCCTGTGCCAAAGGTGCCGTGACGTACGCCCTAGCTCTCGCACGCAGCCTGGGTTCGCGAGTTCTGCTGCTATATGTAGCCCAGGGACTGTCCAGCCGGACAGGCTCGACACCTCCCGCAGCCGACTCCCGGGAATTCTCTCAAGCCGATTACGCGGACTCAGACTGCGACGTGGATCGCGCGGTTATCGAAGCCTCGTCGATACCTCGAGCGATCGTGCGGTTTGCGGCCGAGAAAGAGGTCGATTTGATCGTGATGGGGACGAGGGCACGCAACTGGCTCAACGCGCCAATTGGCGGGGTGACGCACTATGTGCTCCGGAGGTCAACATGCCCGGTGCTAACGGTACGCCAAGCGCTCCCCACGCGTGGTATCAGACGCATTCTCGCACCGATCGACTTCTCCGATCCAAGTCTGGAATCGCTACACGTCGCCACGGCGATGGCTGCAGAAGTCGGAGCGGAGTTGGATGTCTTGCACGTGGTCAGCGTCGCACCGCCGTCTGCGTGGGCGATCTCATCCGTCCATCGAAGCAGCGACGTCAGCGCCATCGAGGACCAGATCGAGGCGTTGCTCAAGCGAGTCGCGGGCGAGGGAGTCGTCGCGCATAGCCATGCCCGCTACGGTCCCGAAGCCCCGGCGATCATCAACTTCGCCCTCGAGCGCCAGAGTGACCTACTCATCCTTGGTACCCACGGCAAGTCGGGTTTCAGGGAGGCATTGCTAGGCAGCGTAGCCGAAGCGGTAATCCGTCGAGCGCCCTGCCCCGCCCTGGCGGTGCGGTCGTTCGGGCGTCACATCATTCCAGAGGAACAGCGGAAGCTCTCGACCTCCTGGAGACGGCGCCTCGCGCATCCCGCGACGACTCAGAGATAGGCCGACAATAAGCGCGCTAGCCGGTTTCGCAGCCGAATGTGGAAGGGGCGTGAACGCGTCTCCTCGAGCGAGATGATTCGTCCCGCGCTAATCCGATCGTCGGCAAGTTTGCGCATCTGGAGGGCGAATTTCGCGTCGGAGGTCTCCACGTTGAGCTCGAAGTTGAGCTGGAGCGAGCGCGGATCCACGTTGGCAGACCCGAACAGCGTCCACGCTCCGTCGACCAACATCAGCTTCGTATGGTCGAACGGCGGCGGAGTCAGGATGATGCGGCATCCAGCCTCGACCAGTTCCGCCCAATAGGTTTTGGATGCCCACTCTACCAGAACCAGGTTTACGCGCTCGGGAAGGATGACCGTCACGGCCACTCCCCTCCGCGCGGCCACCGCGAGCATCGAGAGCATGCGCTGGTCCGGAATGAAATACGGGGTGATGATGATCACGTCCCGCACGGCGATCGATATCGCTCCCAGGATCACCGATTGCAGCTTCTCAAAATCGACATCGGGACCATCCGACACCGCCCGCGCGACGATGTCACCGACCGCCTCCAGGCGCGGAAACCATTGATCTCCCGTCAGCCGCTCCCCAGTCG
>JBJHBB010000499.1:0-2570 GCA_050485265.1 Rhodothermales bacterium
AAGTCCTCCCAAGTAGCCTTCGTTTATCCAGTGGAAGCCCATGCCGCCAACCCCGGGAAGCTCCAGGCACGGAGTGCCGACTGCGTAGCCGGCGTTTTCGGCTGCGTCAACGCGCTGAAAGCGCGCCGTCGCTGCCCGGGCGGCCGCGAGGTCCCGGTTCATGCTAGCCTTCGGGGAATGTCCCGACTGAGCCATGACGTTGGCCTCGATCGACGTTTCAGCCGTCGGGCTCGCGGCGTCACAGCCACCGAGCGTCAGCAATCCCACAGCAACGACTGCTGCGAGCGGTAGGGTGAGGAAGCTTCGCATAGCGAATACCACAATTAGGGTTGCACGCGCCTGCGGGAAGAAGATGACCGACGAGTAGCAGGCTCCGCTCGCCAGCCCGTAGAGCGTAGGGATTACAAAGCGCTCAGAAACAGTAGCTTCGACGCAACTTTGGATGCGCCTGCGTTGCGCCTTCGTCCACGGCGGACTTACCCTTCCCTGCGCATTCACCGGATCGGCGCCGAGGGTCTGGAACGCGGCACGACTCGCTCGGTGCAACCTCGGCTAGCACCGAATCGAACTGATGGACGACCGGATTCTGCTGCGCGGGGCTCGCGAGCACAACCTCAAGGACGTAGACCTCGACATCCCGAGGAATGCACTCGTCGTGGTGACGGGCTTGTCGGGCAGCGGCAAGTCGAGCCTGGCCTTCGACACGATCTACGCCGAGGGGCAGCGCCGGTACATGGAAAGCCTGTCGTCGTACGCGCGGCAATTCCTCGGAGTGATGGAACGGCCGGACATCGACCAGATCGATGGCCTCTCACCGGTGATCGCCATCGAGCAGAAGACGGTGAGCCGGAACCCGCGCTCCACGGTGGGCACCGTCACCGAGATCTACGACTTCATGCGCCTGCTCTTCGCACGGGCGGCCGACGCCTACTCTCACGTGTCGGGTGAGCGGATGAAGAGGCAGTCCGATGACGAGATCATCGACTCGATCCTGGGCTTTCCGGAGGGAAGTCGTGTGATCGTGCTCGCCCCGGTCGTGCGTGCGCGAAAGGGTCACTACCGAGATCTCTTCGAGCAACTCGCCCGTCAGGGCTTCGAACGCGTGCGGACTGATGGCGAACTCCGCGAGATCGAGAAGGGGATGAAGCTCGACCGCTACAAGGTGCACGACATCGAGGTCGTGGTGGACCGCCTCGTGGTGAAGGACGGCGTACGGCCGCGGGTTGCACGCGCCGTCGAACTCGCGCTTGGAATGGGCGGAGGGACGCTCATCGCTCATGTGGTGGATGGGGATGGTCAGGGAGATCATCTCATGAGTCGTCATCTGACCGACCCGGCCGGTGGCCTCTCGTACGACGATCCATCCCCGAACACCTTTTCGTTCAACTCACCCTACGGCGCCTGCCCCGATTGCAACGGACTTGGAACCCGTCGAGAGATCGACCTCGACCTCGTCATCCCCGATTTCGGGAAGACACTTGCCGAAGGCGGCATCGCAGCACTGGGTCGGCCGCGCGACGTGTGGATCTTCGCCCAGCTGAAGGCGGTCGCCGAGGCCTACGATTTCGACTTCGACACTCCGCTCGAGAAGCTGGATGACAGACAGCGCGAGGTCCTGTTACGTGGCGCCGGTGACGAGCAGTTCGACATCACTTACTCGTATAAGGGGCGCGAAGTCAAGTATCAGCACCGCTTCGGCGGCATCGAGCAGCACATCTGGCACACCTACGAGAACACCAACTCCGCCGTTCAACGGCGCTGGGCCGAGGCGTACATGCGCATCCGGCCGTGTAGCGTGTGTGCGGGTGGGCGCCTGAAGCCGGAGGCCCTCAGCTACAGAATCGGGAATACCAAGACGTACGAGGGCGACCAGTCGATCGCGGACCTTGTGAAGATGGACCTGCGCGGCCTCAGAGACTGGTTCGGTGCCCTCGATCTCGAGGGCAGACAGGGCGTGATCGCCGAGCCGATCGTGAAAGAGATCACCGAGCGACTGGACTTCCTTCTGAACGTCGGCCTCGAGTATCTCACCCTTGATCGCACCGCGAGAACGCTGTCCGGCGGTGAAAGCCAGCGGATCCGGTTAGCTACACAGATCGGCACCCAGCTTACGGGCGTGCTCTACGTCCTCGACGAGCCGTCGATTGGCCTCCATCCCCGCGACAATGGCAAGCTGATCGACAGCCTCTACGACCTGCGCGACCTTGGAAATTCGGTGATCGTGGTCGAGCACGACCGCGAGATGATCGAGGCTGCCGATTTCGTCGTTGACCTGGGCCCAGGCGCCGGCGAGTACGGGGGGATGCTGCTACATGCCGGGCCACCAGACGTCCTGCTGAACGGCACCAACGGCTCGTCCGGCAACGCAGGTCACCCTGGCCACGGCGACGGTGCCACGGCCGTCGACTCGTTAACCGTGGCCTATCTCACCGGCAAGCGCCGCATCCCCCTGCCGTCGGAGCGTCGGGCTGGGAATGGTCGCAGACTTGTCCTTAGAGGTGCAAGGGGTCACAACTTGCAGAACGTGGACTTCGAGCTTCCCCTCGGGACGTTCACGTGCGTGACCGGAG
>JBJHBB010000500.1:0-2561 GCA_050485265.1 Rhodothermales bacterium
CGTTGGCCCCGTTGGCCCCGTTGGCCCCGTTGGCCCCGTTGGCCCCGTTGGCCCCGTTGGCCCCGTTGGCCCCGTTGGCCCCGTTGGCCCCGTTGGCACATCCTCACTTTTACTTCTATAGAGAAAAATTACCGAAATAACTTAATCCAAAATCTCAAGAAAGACGGGGCTTGCCTTTGCCGACCGAGGGATTCCTCCGGCAGACGGCAGCGTGCGTTACTGTCTATTTCGTCCGATCCCGGAGGAGACACGATGGATGTAGCCGTCTACAGCACGAAGAACTACGACCGCCACTTCCTCGAAGGCGCCAACGCGGGCGTGCACCGCTTGTCCTTCTTCGAGATCCGGTTGTCGGAGTCGACCGCGGGACTGGCCCAGGGACACCAGGCCGCCTGCGTATTCGTCAACGACCAGGTTGGGCACGACGTGCTGGAGAAACTGGCCGCCTCGGGCGTGCGGCTCATCGCGCTGCGTTGCGCCGGGTTCAACAATGTGGATCTCAGGGCGGCGGAACAGCTCGGCATCACCCTCGCCCGCGTGCCCGCTTACTCTCCGAACGCCGTCGCCGAGCATACGCTCGCGCTGATTCTCACGCTCAACCGCAAGACGCACCGTGCGTACAACCGGGTGCGTGAAGGCAATTTCGCGCTCGACGGCCTGCTCGGCTTCGATCTGTGCGGCAAGACCGTGGGCATCGTCGGTACCGGCAAGATCGGTCTGGCGCTCGCCCGGATCCTTCGCGGCTTCGAGTGCCGGGTGCTCGCGACGGATCCGTTTCCCAATCCCGAATGCATCGAGCTCGGGGTGGAGTATGTGTCATGGGGCGAGATGTGCTCCGCGGCGCACATCATCTCGCTGCACTGTCCGCTCACGCCCGAAACGCATCACCTGGTCGATGACACCGCGCTGCGCCGCATGCGCCCCGGGGTGATGCTCGTCAACACGAGCCGCGGTGCGGTGGTCGATACGCGCGCAGTGATCGAGGCGCTCAAGGACCGGCGGCTCGGCAGCCTCGCTCTCGACGTCTACGAAGAGGAGGCCGACCTTTTCTTCGAGGACCTGTCGGAACGCGTGATCACCGATGACGTCTTCGCGCGCCTGCTGACCTTTCCCAACGTGCTCGTCACCGGACATCAGGCCTTCTTCACCGAGGAGGCACTGACCGCCATTGCCGACATCACGATCGCCAATGTGAGTGCATTCGAGCGCACTGGAAAACCCGTGCACGAGCTCTCGGCGGAGAAACTGGCGGGCTGAGCACGGCGGGCCCTGCGACGCGGCAAAATACGAGCCCGCGGCTTCTCACACGGTGAGCACGTCGTAGCCCACGGCCAGGCTCACCAACGGATTGCGTCCGGGCGACGGCCGATGCTCGTGCGCGATGTACCCGTCGTAGCCGGAGTCGGCGACGGCCTGTGCGATGTAGCGGTAGTTGAGCTCCTGCGTGCCGTCGATCTCCATACGCGTCGGCACGCCGGCGACATGCAGATGACAGATCATGTCGATATTCTCGAGAAAGTTGCGCGTGACGTCGCCGTCCATGATCTGCACGTGGTACATGTCGTAGACGATCTTCACGTTGGGCGAGCCGACGCCGCGCACCACGTCCCAGCCCCATTGCAGGCGGTCGAACACCTGGTCCGTCCGTTGATCGGCTTCGACCTTGGAGTTGGTGATCTCCATGCACAGGGTCACGCCCCGCTCCCGTGCATAGTCGGCGACGCGAGAGAGGATCTCGACGGCGTTCTCGGCGCCCTCCTCGCGCGACATGCCGCGGCGCTCGCCGGGCAGCGCGATGAGATTCGGGCAACCGGCCTCGGCGCACATGTCGATGCCTTCCAGCGTCGCGTCGTAGATCTGCGAATGCAACTCGCGGCGGATCAGCCCGTCCTGGAACGTGGTACCGGTGCCCGTCATCATCGTCGGCGTGAGCCCGTATTCCTGCAGGATGGGAATCTGACCCGGCTGCGGCAGGTCCACGCCTGCGAATCCCATCTGCGCGAGGATGCGGCAACGCTCCTCGAAGGAGATGTCCAGATCGCCCCAGACGGAGCCCATCACGCTTTGCTTGAGTTGCCCCTGCCTGAGCTCCTCGAAGGGATTCTCCTGAGCCTGCGCCAGCCGGGTCATTGCCAGCGGCGACGCCGCGATGGCGAGCATCAAGTCTCTGCGATTCATGGCTGATTCCCCCCCTCTGTAACAGATCCCTCCACACTATAGCGGCCCCGAAGGGGGGTCACAACGCACCCGAAGCCCGCTCAGGCTCGTGCGACGATCTGGTCCGGCTCGCACCCGAGCCGTGAGAAAAGATCTCTCCGCCTCGTCGAGCGGGATGCGCTTTCGCACGACGTGGACCCTCATCGAGGATCAGAAACTCGAGCTCAAGGAAAACGCTGGCGCGACGCGGGCACTCGGCGCGGTGCAACCGACACGACGGCCTCTCGGATCGCGGCGATGTGCTGCGGCGTCGTACCGCAGCAGCCGCCGACGAGGTTGACCATGCCCTGCCGGGCAAGCTCGCCGATGACCTCCGCCATGCTCTCCGGTGTGTCGGCGTACTC
>JBJHBB010000501.1:0-2559 GCA_050485265.1 Rhodothermales bacterium
CCGGTCAGGTCGAAGACCTCGTTGGTGACGGCGCTGGCCTCGGGCAGGGCGAACTCGATCGTGGTGGTGGCCGCGAACGGGTTCGGGTAGTTCTGCTCGAGGGCGAAGGCGACCGGCGTGGCGCCGGGCTCACCGGAGACCGTAACGACCTGGACCTCGACCGGGACCACGATGACCGGGCGCTCAGGATCATTGGTCTCGATCACGAGGTCGTAATGGTGATAGCCCTCGTCGAGGTCTGTCGCATCAACGTTAACCGTCAGCTGCTCGCTGTTGCCCGGCTCAATGCCACCCTCGGAGGGATCGACCGTGAGCTCAGGGGCTGGGACTTCATCGAGCACGATGCCGACATTGTCTACGCCCAGCTCAAAATCCTGCAACAGGTAGAAGAAGGCCGGGTGTCCCCACATCAGGCTGACCTGGTCCACGGAGCTGATTACGTCCTGGAAGGTGACTCCTTCCGGAAGGTTCTCGGGATCACCGTAGTAGCCCCCATTCCAACCCTCCGGCAGCGTTCCCGTGTACTGTGAGGGGATCTCGAAGTAGTACTCGCTCCAACCTTCACCGGGCTGAGGCGCCAGCGGGCCGGTGTAGTACACATAATCCCAGGCCTCGACGTTGTCGGGCTCGTTGTTGTAACGCGTCAGGACAAGGCTGAACGGCCGACCGGCAACGCCGAATGGTGCAGCGTGGGTGATGGCGTCGGCAGAGATGGCCTGGACGTTTTTCTCGACGTAGTTGCCGAGGAAGGGTGAGTCCTCATAGGGACCGATGTACAGCTGAGGCGCGAAAGTCGCCAGGTTGTTGTTGCGCAGATAGCGCCCGGGGTTGCCGCCAGAGGTCGTGACAAAGTCCGCCGGGTTGCCGAGCGTGAACTCAGGCGGCGAGATGCCGTCCTCGAAGTCGATCATGACGCTCTGCGACACGACGACGGACGCGGTGTACTCGAGCAAGCTGGCGCCCGTCTCGGCCTGATTGGACAGGATGATGGTTTCCGACGCGGACTCGCCCATCATGACCGCAATGATCAGACTTTCGGGATCGACGGTCGCTTCCGGCGCCACGAGGCCCACGCCGGACAACTCGACGTCAACCTGGTCTCCATTGATCGGGATGATCAGTGATCCGGCCTCGCCAACGGGCTCGAACGGCGCGAACGTGACCACTACCTCGACGGACTCATCCTCGGCCAGTGTGACATCACCTTCGAAGTCGGTGACGAACACGTCATTCGTAATAGAGACCTCACCCACCTCGCACGTCTCGGTGCCCGTGTTTGAGATCGTAACCGATAGGTCCGCAGTGGCACCTACAATCACATCACCAAACACGAGTTCGGTCGGGCTGATTGTACAGCCCTCAGGAGCACTGATCGGTTCTCCAATAGCGCGGATCATGAAGGCGCCCGGAAACGGCGCGTCGCCACCATCCATCCGCGCGCAGAACGGGGCGGACTCGAGGTCGTTGATCACTTCCGATATGTCGGGCGCGTAGCAGAACCACGAGCGGTCGCCCGGATGGGAGGTGTCCACGCGAGCCGGCCGGTCCTGACCGCCCTGGAGTTGCGCACTCGCACCGACGAAGAACGCGCCGCTAACCTGCGTCGGCGGTATCTCGACGACGAAGAACGTATTGCCGAAGACATCAGGCGTGCCCTCGACGCTCGTTAGCGCATTTGCGTTCAGAGGGCTCAGATCCGCGTCCGGATCGTCGAGCAGCCAAAACGTCACCGAGCCGTCAGGTAGCGAGGGAAACGTCGGGCCGAAAGCCACCCAGATCTCTGTGATGACCTCGCCGCCCTCCTGTGTGAGGAAATAGTTGCCCCAGAGCATGTCGGGGTCGAAAGTCGAAGGCGGGCCTATGTTCACGTTGCCCGTGCCGTTGTCGTACTGGTAGACGACCTGATCGCGGAGGGTCGCCGGGGAAGCAGCGGGGAAGTCGGCACCGGCACTGTCGTAGACGACGCGTTCGGCAGGGGCTTGAGCGATGGCAGGGGGGAGGGCAAGCGTCAGCAGTACCGTGGCAAGCCCAGCGTGTAGAAGAGTCCTCATTCCGTAGAGTGATGTGGGAGTTGGTGTGAGAGGGGATCGGGACCGAGCCATTATAGCAATCGGCTTGCCTCTGATAGGACCACCCCGGATTGAGTTCCAGGGTCAACATGAAAATGATGGCGCCCCTCCCCGAGGTGGGGAGGGGCGCCGGTTGCTGCAGGCGAGGCCTGCTGCAGGCGAGGCCTGCTGCTGGCTCAGCCGTGGCTGGGCGCGGTGGCTGGCCTTAGCGGACCACGAGTGCGCGCAGGGTCTGGCTGTAGGTGCCGGCCTGGATGCGGTAGAGGTAGACGCCGGAGGCGACCCCGTTGGCATTCCAGGTGGTCCGGTGGTAGCCGGCCTCCATCTCGTTGTCGACGAGCGTCGCGACACGGCGGCCGGTCAGGTCGAAGACCTCGATGGTGACGGGGCTCGCCTCGGGCAGCGCGAACTCGATCGTGGTCGTTGCCGCGAACGGGTTCGGGTAGTTCTGCTCGAGGGCGAAGGCGACCGGCGTGGCGCCGGGCTCACC
>JBJHBB010000502.1:0-2556 GCA_050485265.1 Rhodothermales bacterium
AGCCGCGCGTGCGGACCCATACAACCCCGGATTTCCCGTTCGAGTTCTGCCGTAGCCCGATCACCTGCGATTCCCCGCTCAGGGTGTCGCCCGACTGGACGGGCGCGAGGAAGCGTCCCTCGGCGTCCTCGTCGGGTAGGCGGAAGACAACGTTCATACGCGAGCGGCTGCCAGGGTGTGCCGGGCAGCGGAGGCAGGACCCCGAGCCCCCGCACAATGCTGCCTACCCAGATCGAGCCATCGGGGCCGACACCCCCGCCTCCCATCGAAAAAATGTTACTGATGTTGGCTTGCAGCCGCTGACCGTCGGGGCCAATGCGTGCGACGTTGAACGTGGCGAATGCAATCACGTCGTCGCCACGCGGGACCACGTTGAAAACGCTTGCTTCGCTCACGAACATCCGTTGCCACGAGCCGCCTGTGCGTTCCCAGAGGTCGCCGATGTCATTGGCGCTCCCGCGCTCGCGGCCGGCGTGGATACGTCCTCGGTGATAGATCAGCGAAAGGGCCGGTGAAGGTGCGCCGGCGTCGACCGTCCAGGCAGCCGGAACGCGGAGGTTGGGCGCGTCCTGACGAGCCGCAGCCACCCCCGACTCCGAGGCTACCCAGAAGCCCGCTGCGCCATCGTCCAGGGGTGCAGGGATGACGTCGAAGACCGGTCGACCGCGATCCCACTCCCCAAACTTGTCGTAGGTGTCCCGGACCTCATCCAGGGCGAGGTCAAAAACGACCACCCCGAAATCGGTCGCGACTAGCAGTGAGTCGCCGAAAGCGCGGATTCGATTCACGCCGCGCTGCGGGTAGCGATCGGCCCGGGCAATATCGAGGAACGACCGCACCGAGCGATCTGCGATGGTGATGCGGTCGAGCGCGCCGTCAGAATAGCCTACCCAGATCTGTCCACGCTGGGCATCATGTTCAATGGCTCGGACATCCACGCCTGCGAGCCCGTCGACGCGCGTGTAGCGCGTAATCTCGCCCGTTCCGATCTCGTAGCTGAACACACCGCCGTCCGTTCCGGCCCACATGGCCACATCAGACGAGGTAACGGCCTGGATTCGCCGCATCGCCGGGTAAGCCGTCCAGGTGCCGGGGCCTCCAGGCGTGAATCCGTCAGCGTCCTGCGCGTAAGTCGGTGGACTGAGGAGGCCTTGTACGGCAAGTGCTACGACGGCGACGACTACTCCGCCCAGAAAACCCCGCAACGAAAATGCGTGCATCGGTGATTGTCCGCGAATCTTCAATAGGTGCCCCGAGGGGCGGCGTAGCGAAGGGTTCCGATGCGTACTCGCTGTTCGTTGAAGAGACAATCTACGATGTCACCCGGGCTCAGTCGGCGCGGTCCTGGATCTGACTCAGCACGCTCGCCATCTCGATGGCGCCGAGGGCGGCCTCTGCGCCCTTGTTACCAGCCTTGGTCCCGGCGCGCTCGAACGCCTGCTCGAGCGTGTCGACGGTCAACACACCGAACATCACCGGAACACCCGTCTTGAGCGACACCTGCTGGATGCCACTGGCCACTCCGCTCGCCACATAGTCATAGTGACTCGTTGCGCCACGAACGACGGCACCGAGGCAGATCACGGCGTCGAACCGGCCGGTCTCGGCCATCGCCTGCGCCACTACGGGGACTTCGAAGGCCCCTGGACACCAGGCGACTTCGATCGCGTCGTCCTCGACACCGTGCCGACGAAGCGTGTCCAATGCACCCTCGAGAAGCGACTTGGTTACCAGATCATTGAACCGGCTGGCGACGACGGCAAAGCGCGCGCCGCTCGCGTTCAGCTTTCCTTCGAGAATCGTGGGCATTTGCCGCGGACTGGTGGAGCGCGAAAATAACGCTGCACCCCCGTGCTATCGTGCGAGGAGGGCGTCAACCTGTTCCATGGGCACACCGAACGTGCCAAACGTCTCCTCCTCGCCGGGTCGGTAGCCGTGGTAGTCCGAACCGCCCGTGGTCACCATGTCGGCCCCTTCCGCGATAATCTCCCAGCGCATCCTCGTCACGTCGTCGTGGGACGGGTGCTGGGTTTCGATTCCTCGCAGCCCCTCCCCGATTAGGTGCAAAGCCAGGTCTTCAGAGACGTACTCGCCGGGGTGTGCGAGCACACAGACTCCGCCGGCATCATCCACCAGATCGACCAACGTAGCGGGAGCAACGGGCGTCTTGGACACATATGCCGGAGCGCCATCGGCCAGGAATCGCATGAAGGCCTCACCCATCGAGGCCACGTGCCGCGCCTCGACCAGAGCCCGCGCGACATGGGGTCTCCCCACCGCCCCGCCGGCGGCGTGACGCAGGACCCGCTCCATCCGCACGGGCACCCCTAGCGTTTCCAAACTTAGACCCAAGGCCCGCGCACGCGCCAGCCGGTCCTCGCGAAACCGGGCCAGGTGCTCGCGCTGGCCGCGATGCGCGTCATCAAATCCATACGCGAGAATGTGCACGTCGACGCCGCCGACGTCCGCACTCAACTCTACCCCGGGAATGATCTTCAGACCGAAGCGTTCGGCTGCAGCGCGCGCCAGGGGAATGGCAGCTACGGAGTCGTGATC
>JBJHBB010000503.1:0-2555 GCA_050485265.1 Rhodothermales bacterium
CAGAGATTTTCCGCCGAACTCTCCAGCCGTCCCTGGCTTACCAGGCCGAGGAAACTCGCGCTCGTTGGGCCGATCGGCAGCAACGGATCTCGCGCACGATCGGCATGGTCCAGGAGGGCGAGGCGATCGTGCGCCGCGGAGACTATGTGACCGAGGAGATCCAGCGGCGGCTGGAGTCACTTGCCCGCGTAAGGGCCGAGCAGCAGGGTGGAATCGGGCCGCTGCGCATCTTCCTGGGGCAGTTCATTCTGTCTGGCGCGGCGTTCCTGATCTTCTTCCTCTACCTGTTCCTGCTGCGCCGGCAGATCTTCGAGGAGACGCGGTACATCCTCCTCATTGCGATCCTGTTCGCGGTGATCGTCACATTTTTCGGGGTCGTCGTTCACCTGCCGACATCGCCTGCGTTCGCGGTGCCGGTGGCGCTGGCCTCGATCCTCATCACCGTGATATTCGATTCGCGAGTGGGGATGTTCGCCACAGTTACACTTGCGTGTCTCGGGGGCGTGATTTTCGGGTATGACTTCGAGTTTGCCTTCGCTACGGTCGTTGCGGGCATGATCGCGGTCTTCTCGATGCGCGACGTAAAGAACAGGAGCCAGATCCTCCTGACGGCGGGAGTGGTGTTCATAGCCTATCTCGCGATGCTGGGAGGCTTCACGCTTCTCCGTGCGTCCGGCCTGGCGCGACTGCTGCAAGACCTGATGCTCGTGGGCATCAACAGCGCGTTGTTGCTACTGGCCTATCCCTTCCTCTGGATTTTCGAGCGGTCGTTCGGTGTGACGACCGACATCACTCTACTGGAGCTTTCTGACACCAACTCGCGGCTGCTCAGGGACCTCTCGACGCGGGCACCGGGGACGTTCAATCACTCAATCCAGGTGGCGAATCTGGCGGAATCCGCCGCCGACGCAATCGGTGCAAATGCGCTCATGGCGAGGGTTGGCGCGCTGTATCACGATATCGGGAAGATGCTGCGCCCGGCCTACTACATCGAGAATCAGGCAGGCGGCCAGAACCCCCACGACGACATTTCGCCGTACATGAGCGCTCTCATCATCGCTGAGCATGTCAAGGCCGGTGAAGAGCTTGGGCGCGAACACGGCTTGCCGGAGGTCGTCCTTGCGTTCATCCCCTCACACCACGGGACGACCATGATGGAGTACTTCTATCGTCGGGCGCACGAAGTGGCCAGAGACGACGACCCGCCGATCGATGAGTCGGAGTTTCGGTACCCGGGTCCCAAGCCTCAGACTAACGAACAGGGGATCGTGATGCTGGCCGATTCCGTTGAGGCCGCCAGTCGCAGCCTCGACAAGCCGACGCCAAGGCGTCTCGAAGTGCTCGTGGACAGCATATTCAAAGCGCGGATCGAGGATGGACAGCTCTCGCAAACGCAGCTGACCTTTGCGGACCTTGACCGCATCAAGGAGACCTTTCTCGGAATCCTGAACGGCATATACCACTTCAGGGTGAAGTACCCTGACCAGGACAAGGAGACCTCGCGCGGCGACGCACCTCCAGACGAGGAAGTCGACGACGGACTGTCGTCGGAAGAGCGCGCGTCGATGGGCTAGGACCTAACGAAGGCGACCACTCGCTCGACTGAGGCTGGCCCAATTTCGAATGCGACCTCGACGGACGACCGACCCTCGACGAGGCGGCGGATGCGGGTGCGCGCCGCCGATGTGTACGCGACCAGGTCCACCTGGTCGATCAACTCCTCGAGTCGCGATCTGTCTGCGTCTGTTTCCAGTGCAAGGGCGGGTCCGGCAAAACCGGCGAGCTGCCGCAACTCCCGAAGGACCGGGCCGACGGCGTCGCCATGCCGGGTGAGCAATCCGAGCACCTGGTCGGGATACAGCCGGCTAACCTCGGCCACAGCGCTTTCTGAAGGCTGCATAAGCACTCCGATGACGTCAACTTGCGGCAGGACGGCTCGCGCGGCCCGAAGACTTGGATGCGGCGCTACAATCAGGTCGGCATCAGGGTGACTTACCAGATCCAGAATCGAGCTGCCTACCACCTCGAGGCCGGTCGCCGACGACAGCTGTGCCGAGCCGCTATGCCACAGCTCCCTGTGCTCGGCCGCAAAGATCACCTTCATGTCGGCCGGGCGCTCCGTGCTGGCGGATATCTGCTCGTTAACGAGCATCTCCATTTCCGCTGAGGACAGACCGAGCGCCAGCATTTGTTGAATCGCTGATTGGGCGATCGCGGCGCCGCGCTCTAGACGGTCCTCCAGATTGGGAGGCACGGCGGCCAGAACAGAGTAGCCGACCCCCGGTACCGATTCGACGAGCCCTTCACTCTCGAGACTCTGGTACGCTTTCCGGACCGTGTGGAACGACACGCCGAGTTGATCACCGAGCACCCGCGTCGATGGGAGCACCTCACCCGGCACGAAGCGCCCCGTAGCAATCTCAAACCGCAGCCGGTTCGCAATCTGGTACGACCGTGGGAGGGGGGAGTCTTCGTCGAGCTGGATCACGACGCTATCCGGAAGTCACGGATGTAAGTACAGCCGACCTGACGCAACATCTAGATGGGTGAGGGCC
>JBJHBB010000504.1:0-2544 GCA_050485265.1 Rhodothermales bacterium
CCCATCTACCTTCCACTGGCTACGGTTGCGCGACGGGCCGCTCGTGTGGCCGCACGAAACGCGGCTTCAGGAGGTCGGGGAGGGAAAGACCGCTTCGCGCCGACCGTCCGAATCCTGGGCGTGAAAGCGTTCGGCGTCGAAGTAGCGCAGGTCGGAATCTCGACAGGAGAGGCCGAGGCGGAGGGCATGGACGTCGTCTCGACGACGATCCGGCACTACTCTCGAACGAAGATCTTTCCGGGCAGCACGCCACTATGGGTTCGGCTCATCGTCGAGCGCGGCACCGGTCGCCTGCTGGGCGGCGAACTGGTCGGGGAGGAAGGTGCCGGTTTGCGTGCAAACACCCTGGTGCCGCTGATCCGCGAAGGATATTCGGCTCGCCAGGTCACCAACGAGATAGATCTGCTCTACAACCCGCCGATGTCGCCGTCCGTCGACCCGCTACTCATCGCATGCTCGCAAGCAGCGAAGGCTGCGGACACACCGGTCAAGCAACGGACGTCGAGCGCAGGCCGCTATCGCTGAGCCATCTGCGCGCGCTGCCGGTCGAAGCGCTCCTGCAGAGGCGTTCCGGCGGGAACGTCGTAGGGACTGGCGGGCAACTGGACTCGCTTGAGTACCGGATAGTCGTCACGGTAGATGAACGGATTGGGCATCCCCTGGATGTCCTCTCCGATTATCAGGACGATCGTCCCCAGTTCGTGCACAGTGGCCCCGGCCGAGGAGATCTCGGAGCCTCCCGTCTTGTCCCACGTGTCCGTCCATGCGTATAGCCAGCGAGCGTCGGGATCGGACAGGCGGATGCAGCCGTGGCTAGCAGGGCCGCCCATCGGGAGTGCGTACTGGTGCATGTGGATGCCGCGGGCCTCGTGCAGGTTCATCACCCAGAACATCTCCCACGGCTCGTCGGGCGGGGACAGGGTCGAGACGCGGTAGTCCTGCTTCCAGTTGACGTTAAACCGACCGCTCGGCGTGCGCGCACTCTGGGTGCCGGTGTTGATGATGCCCCATCTTTCCAGGCGACCCCACTCGTAGGCCGCGAACGCCTGAACGTGCTTGTCCAGGATCACGACCTTGTCGATGTCCATCGCGCCGGGCCAGTAGCGGGGGAAGGGCGAGTAGGCGCGGAAGTCGAGGTCCGGGTCCGATGGGACGATCAGCGTGTCGCCCAGCATCAGGTTCTCGAGATCGTTGCGGTTGAGGATCTGGAGGAGTCCTCGGTTGTGCTCGCCAAACCGGTGGTAGAGCGCAAGTCTTGCCTCGAGGCGAGAGTCTTGCTCGACGATCCAGTAGTCGTAGAAGACCTCAGGGATGTCGTCCAGGTCGCCGGTTCGCCGCTCGATCACCTGTTGAATGTGAGCCTGCCGGAAGTGCGGATCCTGCGCAACGGCCTGCTCGACCACGAAGGCGGGAGCGGCAAGTAGTCCGGCAAGTAGTACGAGTGTCCAGCGCATGATGGTCGCGGGGAAAGAGCGGTTCTGGGCAAGTGTGCTTTTACACCGAGGTCGTTGTGCGGGTCCGCAGAGTCGTTACGAATACGTCGTCGCGGGCAGCAAGCTTTGTACCCAAGTCTCGGATGCCGGCCGGATGACGCCGTGAGTCCGGAGGTCACCCAGGGTGGAAAGCGTAGTGTCAACCACCTCCGACGCGGTCGAGAGCTTGCCGTTCTCCACGTGGCGGCGGATGTCCGCTCGAGTGCAGGGCCAGAGCTTGCCGTCATCAAGCCGAACCAGCACGTGAAGGCTGTCGAGCAACTCACCGCCCGCCTGTCGCACGGCCTCTTCAACTGCCCCGGTCATCGAGTCGATCCCACAACCGGATACGCCGCCGTTGGCTGACTCGTCGATTCGTGCGGACACTAGAATGACTTGTGATTGCTCGATCGAAACTCCACCGGGGACCGGGCGGCCATGGGATGTCCACTGCGACACGAAGAAGGACAGTTGCCGCTCGAGGCTCTCTGCGAGCACGTCGGACAGCGGGCGAGCGAGCGAGAACACCCACAGGCGTGCCTCATCGGGCAAGTGGGCGAAATTCGACATGACGGCTGAGCGAGACATCGTTAGCGGCAAAGGCGATTGGCGCCCGCTCACCACGGTAGGCGGTATCGGGTTCCAATCGACAGTTGGGTCAGAAGGTCGAAGCCGCGCTCCCCCTGGCGCCGATTAGAGAAGTCCCGAAGGTCGAGCGCAGTGCCGGGCATCACGACACCAACCTCACCCGCTAGAAGAACTGACCAGTGCGGATCTACCGGGACTATGACGCGCACGCCGGGCTGGACGGCGAATCCGAAGCGAGCCGAATCGTTCAGATACGAAATCACCGTGCCCAAGGCCAACGTCGGGCCGACGCTTCCGTACGTAGAAGTGAATGCATCGTAGGCACCGGTGAGCAGGACCGAGCCGGAGACAGTGCTCGAGCGGTCGCGATCGAGCGGTTCCGGCGGGGCAAAGTCCAGGAAGAAGCGGCTGGGGATGTTGTGCAGCCCCACGCGAAGTCCGACGTGCACATTTCGGTAGACCTCCATCGCTAACTCGGCAGCGC
>JBJHBB010000505.1:0-2544 GCA_050485265.1 Rhodothermales bacterium
GCGCGCGAGGATGTCGGTGGCCGTGTATCCCTCCGGATGGCCGACGTGCAGCCCCGCCCCCGAGGGGTACGGGAACATGTCGAGCACGTAGTACTTCGGCCGCGGGGAGTTGAAACCCTCATCGCCCGGGCCCGGGGTCCTGAACGTCCCCTCCGATAGCCACGTGCGCTGCCAGCGCGGTTCGATCTCGTCGAATGGATAGCCGGCCATCGTCTGCGATTTGGGTGGGGATGGGGATTGTGAGCCTACCTGCGGGCGGGAGCCGCTGCCTGAACATTGGCGACCATCTCGTCTGTCGCCTGGTCGAGAGCGTAAAGAAATGCCTGGGCCATGTTGCGGACGTACCATCTGCCCGCAGTCGTGTTCAGCGCTTCTGCGTAGGCGTTTAACTGGGCCGGTGTCAGGTCGCGAAGAACGTAGTACAGGTAGAGCCGATTCTGGCTGATCGCCTGTGCCTCGATCGTCGGGCCGAGAGCCCGCAGCTGCCCGAGCGCGTCATCCAGGGATAGCCGCCCGGTGCGCGGTGCAACGGCATGACCGCCACGGACGCCGGCCTCAGCCATCGTCATCACGATCTGGCCGACCGTCTCCTGTCCGGATCGCTCGCTCACCATGGTGATGAGCTCGAGCCGCTGATCATCGACGTCATCGTCCGTCAGCGCGATGGCCCACTCTCCAAACTGCCGGTTAAAGTCCGGCCCGGTACCGTCCCTCATCCGCTGCGTGGCCCGCCGGACCTCGGGCTGCTGAAGCCACTGCAAGGCCGACTCAGCGCTGGTCGCACTGGCGTTGCGCGCGAAGTAGTCGACTACGTGTCGGCGCAGTCGCTCTTCTGAGAAGGCGCTCTGCCAGCCCTCGCGCACGATAGATGAGTACTCTGGACCGAGTTGCTCGAAGACCTCGGCGGTGTGATCGTCGGCTCGACCCAACTCCGCCAGCGCAGCACCGTCGGCGCCCTGGTCGAGAAGCTGAACCGCCAGTCGCTCGATGCGCTCGCGATCGACAGGCTGCGCGACAACACACGGCGCAACGAGAAGAATTATGAGGGGGATGGTCAGAATTCTCATGACTCGGCATTGGTAAAGTGGCAAGATCGCGCTGTCAGCCGTGGACGACCTCCGCTCCAGATTCATGGCTGAACGTGGATGCACGCGCATCGGCTGACAGGATACGTAGACGCTCAGGGTCGCCGACCTATTGCTCACCGCACTCCAGCAATCTCCGCAAACCTAGCAACTAAGTCGCGGAGCTCTTCACGCATGGGGAGCAAGCGCGGATCATCTGAAGCACGCGAAGTGTCCAGAACGGACTCATAGAACCAGACTTGTTCGACTGGTCCTGCCGAGAGCGCTCTGCGTCCCTTTGCCGGAACGAAGATGTCGAAACCGGCCGCCAGGCTCTGCCACATCGTCCAGGCATTGTGCGCCTTGTCCGCAAGGGACACTGCAATGCTACCTAGTGGGGCCTCTCCTAGCCGATCGAGATAGACCTCTTTTCTGACGCGCCAGGGCAGCGGCAACCCATCGCCGTCGAATTGGGGCTCGGTGACCCCGGCGACGATGCCGGCCACCTCATCCCCCATCAATGTCCGCAACGTTGCCTCTGCCATATGGTCGCCGAAGCGATTGCGGTCCTCGAGGACGTCGTGCAGGAATGCCGCCGCCACCACTTCTTCCTCCCATCCCGCTCGCTGCACGGTCATGGCCACTGTGGCAAGATGTGAAATGACGGGGACGCGGGGAAAGTCGTCGTCACCGGTCGATGCGAACCAGGGTTCACGCCAGCGCGACTTCCTGTAGGTCCGGTCATGCCATTCCGCGGAGATCTCGCAGGCTCGCTCGACGAGTGAAGAGAAGACTGGAGTCATCATGACGACGCGGGGGCCGGGATGACCTGATGGGCCGAGACATCCAGCGATAACTCTCGCATCAACGCCTCGACGAGGCGTGGGCCGTATGAGTTCAGAAAATGCAACGAGCCCATGCCGCGCTCCTGCAGCTTGCGCCCCGGCATCAGCGCTGAAAAGATGTGCTCGAGCCGGTCCCGCACGTCGCTGGCCTTCCGCTTCTCCGCTCGAACGACCTTGCGCTCGAGCGCCGCAAGTGCCTGCGCCATCCTGACCCTGGTCGACTCTGCACTGCGCTCCAGCGTCGGATCGGCCTCACGGACCATAGACCTTATTGCATCGATTAGATCGTCGAGTGCGCCCTCGGCTGTGCGAAATGCAGCCTCGGTGTGCGAGTCGGATTTCGCGAGGGCTAACCGGCGATGCCAGTCCTCCAGGTGCTCGTCCGAGCCATCTCCCACGTCCTCCATCGTCAGACCGAGATGCGCAAGCGCTCGCTCCGTGCGAGGCTCGATGATGGTGACGCTCGCTCGCGGAAAGATGCACGGCATTGCTACGCCAAACGCCTCGTAGACGTCCCGCATCTGGGCGTAATAGGCTACTTCACCTGGACCTGCTACGTACGCGGCCGTCGGGAGGAGCGTGGCCTCGCAGATCGGCCGCAGAATGACGTTCGGGCTCAACCGCTCAGGATGCGA
>JBJHBB010000506.1:0-2540 GCA_050485265.1 Rhodothermales bacterium
CAGGTACCGGGCGTTGGTTTCGCTCAAATCGGAAGGGCGGCAGCGCCACGACCAGTTGCCGTCCTCCGTTCCGGGAACGTTCATCCGTGCCGCCGATCCCAGCTCGGCTACGTCCTGGAGAGGAACGATGGTCAGGTCGGCCGAGGATGAGACCACGGCTCTGATGGCTGCCCTGGTGGGTGTCTCGCTCGAGTGATCCAGAGCCAGTAGGCGGCGCGCGGCCTCCTGGTCTTTGCGCGAGGCGTCATCCTCGAACCAGCCGCGAAACGTGTTGTTGTCGTGAGTGCCCGTATAGGCCACCGCGTGGCGCTGATAACGAAACGGGACGTGCTCGCTGTGCTTCAGATCGGCGAAGCCGAACTGCAGTACCACCATTCCGGGCACGTCGTGCCGCCTCATCAGTTCACGCACTTCATCGGTGATGAGCCCCAGATCCTCGGCCACGAGCGGCAGCGGGCTCTCGGTCTCCTCGGCGAGGGCTTCCAGCAGAGCATCACCCGGACCCTCGACCCATTCGCCGTCTACGGCTGTCTCCTCGTAGACGGGGACTTGCCAGTAGGCCTCGATGCCCCGAAAGTGGTCGAGCCGCACGAAGTCGACCAGTTCCAGGGTGCGACGGAAGCGCCGTCGCCACCAACTAAAACCGTCGGCGGCCATGACGTCCCACCGATAGAGCGGATTGCCCCATAACTGACCGGTCTCGCTGAAGTAGTCCGGCGGCACACCCGAGACGACGGTCGGTTGCCCCTCGTCTTCGAGGTGGAAGAGGTCCTGATTTGCCCACACGTCCGCGCTCTGGTGCGCGACGTAGATGGGTAGGTCACCGAAGATCTCGATCCCTCGCTGGTGGCAGTAGCTGCGGAGCTCGGCCCACTGGCGCTCGAAAATGAACTGCGTGAAGGCGTGATGCCGGATGGAGTCTTGATACTTCTTCCGGGCGCGATTGAGGGCCGCCTTGTTGCGTCGTCGTAGCGGTGCGGGCCATTCCGTCCAGTTGGCCCCGTCGTGTGCCTCGCAGAGGGCCATGAACAGTGCGTAGTCGTCCAGCCATTCGGCAGATCGTTTCATGTAGCGCTCGAAGTCAGCCCGCAGCGCAGAGTCTTGCTCGGAGAAGCGCTCGAAGGCGTGTTCCAGCATGGAACGCTTTACGGGAACGACGGTGGCCCAGTCGACTTGTTCGTCCGGCAGATCGGGGAGGGCGTCCAGCAGCGGTGCGTCCAGCAGCCGGTCAGCGGCCAGCCGCTCGGGGCTGATGAGTAGCGGGTTGCCGGCGAACGACGACGGACTCGCGTAGGGCGAGAAACCCTCACCAACCGGCATCAGCGGCAGCACCTGCCAGACCTGTTGACCGGCCTCGGCAAGGAAGTCCGCGAAGCGGTATGCGGCGGACCCGAGATCCCCAATGCCGAACCGGCCGGGCAGTGAGGAAACGTGGAGCAGAATGCCGCTGCGGCGCTCGGACATACGGAGAATGGCGAAAAGAGGGGACCGGGGACCCGGTGATGAGCGGACGATTGAGAAACGCCGCCGTTCCCACACCTCGGAAACTTCGGCGGAGAGATATTGGGGATTCACAAGGCCAGATCGCCATGCTGTCTCGTCGTCGTTTCATCACGTCCTCGGCGGCCCTCGCTGCTGTCTCCACGCTTCCCAGTCCCGCCTCGGCAGCGCCGAATGGCCAGAATGGCGCTCCCGATTCTGCGGAGGAGATCTCGCTTGCCGACCTCAGATCGGCTGAGCGGGTGCAGGCGGTCGGATTCGACGACGCCGCCCGCGAACGGATGCTCGACGACGTTCGTGATCGAGCCGGGCGGCTGGCCTCGATGCGCGCACACGAGCTCCCCAATCACGTTCCACCGGCCCTAGCTCTGAATCTTGGTCTGTCTGGTGTGGAGCGACGGAGAACAGTTGAGCACCCCCGGTTCGAGGTGGAGCCCGTCTCATCTCGCCCCGCATCAGACGAAGACCTGGCGTTTGCGGGGATCGCGTCTCTCGCGGGGATGCTGCGTGGTGGGGCCGTGACGTCCGTTGAGCTGACGCGGCTCTTCCTGACGAGGCTTCGCAGGCTCGATGATCGACTCCTGGCGGTGGTGACACTCACGGACAAGCGCGCCATGGATCAGGCGAGACGTCTGGATGCCGAGCTTGCCGAGGGCCGTGACCGTGGCCCTCTACATGGCATCCCGTACGGCGCCAAGGATCTCCTGGCGGTGGCGGGCTACCCGACAACCTGGGGTACCGAGCCTTACCGTGATCAGGTGATCGACGAGGATGCCGAGGTCATCCGGCTGCTGGATGAGGCGGGCGCCGTGCTGGTCGCTAAGCTCTCGCTCGGGGAACTGGCCTGGGGCGACGTCTGGTTTGGGGGGATGACCCGCAATCCGTGGAATCCGGAGCAAGGGTCGAGCGGCTCGTCCGCCGGACCGGGAGCCGCCGTGGCCTCGGCAGGAGTGCCGTTCGCCATCGGCAGCGAGACGCTCGGGAGCATCGTCTCCCCCTGCCGGGCCTGCGGCGCCTCGGGCCTGCGGCCCACCTACGGG
>JBJHBB010000507.1:0-2535 GCA_050485265.1 Rhodothermales bacterium
CGCGGCGCGACGGGGCGCCTCGGCCACTATAGCTCGAACGACGTCGTCGAGAGTTCGGAGGGTGAACTGTGTGCGGCCGATCAGTCGCTCGGCTGCGGCGTTCATCTTGCGGGTGGCTCCATCCAGCGAGAACTCGTAGACGGCGAGGCCGGCGTCCGAGAGAACCGTCTCGAAGGTGGCATGGTGCTGGGCGATCTTCGCGACGCGCTGGTCGACCATCAGGTCCACGGAATCCATGAACTGGTCGATCTGTCGCTCGAGCTCGTCGCGGCGCTGGTGATCGGCCAGTACGAGGACCATCGCAGGTCCCGAGCCGATGCTTACCGCACGAAGCGAGGCCTCGAGCTTGCGGATCTCTCCCTGAAAGCCGGCCTTGCACGGAATACCGGTCAAGGTGACCTGCTCTTGCAGGCTGCGCCAGCCGTAGTCGAGCAGTTCGTCGACGGGAAGGAGATCCTCGAGAATGTCCGCGGACCGCTCCGACAGCTCCTCTACCGTCACGCCGGCTCGTGCGAGGAACGCTGGATTGGCGTCGAGGACCATCCCCTCGAAATCGCACAAGAGCATGTAGTGAGGCCCCAGCTGGAACGCCGCGCGGCCGATGTCGCGCGTGTGGGCCAGCTCCGCGCGCGTCGCTTCCAATTCCTCGGCGAGATCGAACAGGACGTTGGCACTCGAACCGTGGCGGGCGACCAGGTCTCGACGGTCGTCGACGCTCACGCGTCCGGCAGCAAGCGCGCGGGCCAGTTCGCGAAGCTCCGGATCCTCCCTCCTACCCCGGCGCGCAACGACAATGGCGGAAAGCGCAATCACCATCCACACCGCGAAGCCCAGCGCCACGAGCGCCGTCACCGAAATGCCAGGCTGCACGGCGCGCAGGAGGATGAGACGGTGCCCGCGCTCAGTCGCAGCCGAGCCGACCGTGTACGACGGCCCTCCCGAGAGCGGGACATACGCTTTCGCGGACGGGGGCAGCGCGAGCACCTGTGGGGTGTTGAGCCCCCCGGACGGCCAGCCGGCAAGCACGCGCTGCGAGCCGTCCGTCACGAAGGCCATGTCATATCCCACCGCTCCGGCCCGAGCCACAACCTCAGAGGCCGACTGTCCGGCAACCAGGCCTCCCGCCAGCGACCGAGCCTCGAGACTCACCGAGACGCGCTCCTGCTCGAGCCGCCCGTCATAGATAACCGTATATGCCGCCCAGGCCGACACGGCGCAGAACAGGCCGGCCAGCACGATCACTGCACCGGCGTCGCGGACGGTCCGTCGCAGCACGGTCATGGGGCGTGCAATAAGGGCATGGAGCTTCATCGCGGGGAGTATCGGCGGAATCTGCCTGTATCCCCACGTAGGTCGCTATTAAGGTAAGGCGTCGACTCCAAATACGGACTGAAAAGCAGCGACTCGCGCCGCGCTAGTCCAACCGAGCCTGCTTATCCACCACCGAATAACCGCGCTCCCCGCGCTCGATCCGCCCGCAGGCGACGTCGACATCGTGCTCGAACACCACGTTCCATCCTTCATCGGCCGCTCGCCTGGCGATTGATTCTTTCTCCGCGATGGTTTCCAGCGGTGCCACGTCGTAGGCCATCACCCAGAGCAGCGGAACGTGTGCTGACGTGGGGAACAGATCTGCCGCGAAAAGCAGCGAGCTCTCCCGATCGTGGACGCGCACGAGCTGTTGCCCGCGCGTATGTCCATTGACTACGATGAGCTCGATGCCGGCGAATAGTTCGCCCGGCCCGTAGACCAGATGCAGCAAACCACTGGACTCAAGCGGGTCGATGTTCTCGGGGAGAAAGGACGCCTGCTCGCGCGGACTCTCCTTCGCCCACTCCCAGTGCGCGCGCTGGACGTGTACCTGCGCATTGGGAAACGTAGGAACGAGGCTGCCATCGTCGTCACGCGACACTGCCCCCCCGCAGTGATCGAAGTGTAAATGGGTCAGAATGAGATCGGTGATGTCCCCTGGCTGCACTCCCGCAGCCGACAGCGACGTGTGCAGGTTCGAGGACTCGTGATCGAGGCCGTAGATGTCGTTGAACTTGGCGTCGGTCTTGTCCCCCACGCCACAGTCGACCAGAATTCGCCGTCCCTCCCCCTCAATCAGCAAACATCTCATGGCCAGAGGGATGCGACCGCGTTCATCGGGAGCGATCCTTCGCTCCCACAGCGGCCGCGGCACGATGCCGAACATGGCCCCGCCGTCGAGACGCACCCGCCCCGCCAGTATCTCACGCACGTGGTATCGACCGACTTGCATCTTCAGCCCTCAGAGTCCTTTTCAAAGTGGCCGTTGGTACGAATCTTCTTGGCGCGGATCTTGGCGCGCTCCACCTCGGGAATCATCTGCTCCAGGTGATCGGCCAGGTAGCCGAGCCGCTCCTGCTCGCGCTTGAGCTCGAGGATCTCCTGCTTTCTTGGAAGATCGAGCCCTGAGTTCGGCGCGACGACGTAGGAAACGAGCTTACCACCCTCGTAGAGGCTCGGTCGCAGCGACGCACCGGTCATCTCGAGCAGCTTCATGTGCAGGGT
>JBJHBB010000508.1:0-2535 GCA_050485265.1 Rhodothermales bacterium
GCGTGGGCTGGACGTGCCTACGATGCTGGCGCGCGGCTGGGCGGCCGGCGCCGCCAACGTCACGCGGCGGGGCCTCGGCAGGGGCACCTCCACACTGTCCACTGCCGAATCGCTACGAGAACATTGAGACAGTGCCGCCGACCAGCGTGCGCTGCATTCGACGGGTGAGAAAGGTCCGGATCAGGCCGCGGGTCGGAGGAAGAAGCCCCAAGATCCCCACAACATCCGTCAGAACGCCCGGCGTCAAGAGCAATGCACCGGACATCAGGATGATGAGGCCGTCGGTGAGTTCCCGGCCCGGCATCTGCCCCTGACCGACTCGCTGCTGGAAGCGCCGCCAGGCTTCGAGACCTTCCCGATGTGCAAGCCAACTCCCGAGGAAGGCAGTGAGGACGATCAAGCCCACCGTGTACCAGAAACCGATGTGGCTGCCCAGCCACACCAGTAGAATCAGTTCGACGACGGGTACGACTAGAAACAGCCCGAGAAGGCGAGCGAACATCGGCGACTCATGTTGAGGTGCTCCGTCTACGCACGCGAGGCAAAGAGATTCCTGGCTAATCTAGACTCGGTCCAAACTTCGTGTAAGCGTGGACCCGCCGCCCGGCCGGGCGTTTATTGAGACATCGCTCACCCATTCAACGCACGTATGCCCGACCGCAACTACACGCGTCGCGACTTCCTTCTCTCCCTGGGTGTGGCCGGTGCCGCCGGCGCTGCGCTCTCCGCTTGCGGCAATGGAGATACGCCCCCGGCAACGACTCCGGACGTCCCGCCTGCAACGGAGCAGCGTCCGACTCCCACCGGTGACATCGTGGCCTCGGAGTGCCCGGGGTACGAGAACCTCTCGGAGAGCGAACTCGCCATCCGCAACACCCTCAACTACACCGACGTTACCCCCGAGCCCGGCCAGTACTGCCACAACTGCCGGTTCATCGCTGAAGGTGACTATGGCGACTGCATTGGCTGTCAGCTCTTCCCGGGTCCGGTGGCACCCGAAGGATGGTGCTCCTCCTGGGCTGCTGAGGCCTGACATCACTCCTGAGAACACGTAACGGGGTGAGGCCACGCGGTCTCACCCCGTCTTTGTATGCGCTCGATTCGATTCTCTGCCCGTAGCCGCGGACTCACCGGCCACCGCTTCACTCTGGATCGGTCAGGGGTCGAGGTGGGCGAGCTCACGCTGAGCACCTTTCTCAGGTCTGCCAGCCTCACCCTGGACGCGGAGAACCTAGAATTGCGGCGCGAAGGGTTCGCCGGTCGCAGATACTGGTTGATGCGTGGTGAGACCGTCGTCTCTTCCGCAGAGAAGCGAGGCGTGCTCCGAAAGGTGTTCTCGGTGAGGGTCGGAGAGACCGAGTTGAACATGCGGTCGCGGGGCTGGACCGGTGGGCGATTCGAGCTCGCACGGATCGATGGAGCCCTGATCGGGGAGATCCGGCGCGTCGGCGTCTTGCGGTTTGGTGCCGAGGCCGACTTTCCCGAGAGCTGGCCGCTCGCACTGCAGGCGTTCGTGGTGTGGATCGCGATGGTAGCCTGGAAGACGGACGCTTCGGCCGCTGCCGCTGGCGGCTAGCGTGGCTCACCCGCCGCTGCTGCTCGACGACGAATCGGGCACCTCGGTACCGAAGCCTCCTGCGGATGAACGCCGGAAGCCAGATCGCGAGAACTTGCGCGGTCGCGGTGGCGGACTGAAGGGCGATGGCTCTTCGGTAGGCCTGATCAGCGACCATGTGCGGACGTCCATGCCGGCTTTCTGCATGTCGGTCAGGTAGCCTTCGATGTCCAGGGTTGGGGGGACGTCGTGACCCATCGTGACGTACACGACGCGGCTGATCTGTGCCGACCGGAGCACGATCGGTCCGGGCAGGACGGAGTCGTCCAGGAAGTAGCGATTGTCGAACTGGTTGGCGCTGGCCGGGCCACGCCCGAGGCGCAGGCTGTCGCACACCCAGACAGGTGGAGCGTTGGGGGTGATTGCGAATCGGATGTCAGCCATCGTCGTTGCCCAGCGCAGCATCTCCGCGAGAATGTCCTCCGGATGAAGCACGCCCTTTGCGTGCGGCCAGTTGTCGAAGGTGCACACTGGCTGGCAGCCGGTCGAAGTCACGAGCCATGCCGCAGCCTCGACCGACGTGTGGCCGGGCAGGTCCAGAATCGTCATCGTGCCGGGTTGCAACCACGATGGTCGGGGAGAGCCCGGCCGAGCAGTCATAGGCAGGGGTGGGACCGAGGCCCATCGGCCGGAGGTTCGCTGATCATGTGGCGGCGCCGGCCCAGTTTCTGACGGCCAGAGCCGGTCGAGCGCCGCAAACAATGGCACGCAGTGAAACGGCAGCCAGGGGCTCTCGGGGTGCGGTCCCCACACCTCGAATAACTGCTCGCTCTTCAGGTATGAACGCCAGCCGGCTCCACCGGTGGCGTCGGCGGCGCGTGGGTCGCCGACGGTGAGCTTGCGGCGCATCGAGAACGCCAGGCGCAGCTTCCCGAGGCGCTCAAGCAGTTTCGACCAGAGTGGCGACATGGAACGCTTCG
>JBJHBB010000509.1:0-2533 GCA_050485265.1 Rhodothermales bacterium
CAGGCTCATCGACAAGATCCAGGCCCACGCGGGACGGGGAATCAGCGGACTTGCCCTTCGTGCCTATCGGGCGATCAACGAGGAGGATTTCCAGAGACGCATCGACGAGGCCGTGCGCGAGATCCCCGGCACCCTCGACCCGGTGTTGGACCGTCTGGACCACGCCCTGGACCGCGTCCCGCACATCGTCGAGGCCCGCGCCGATGAACTAGAACGTCTGGCTACGAGGACGATTCTCGGATTCGTCGAGCGGCTGGACGTGCATGCCATGATCATCGAGAATGCGCGTCAATTCGACGAGCAGCGCCTGGAGGATCTACTCAAGAAGACCTCCAATGAGCAGCTCCACTACATCAAGTATCTCGGGGGGATTCTCGGGGTGATCGGGGGCTTCGTGATCTGGGAGCCGCTCCTGGCGCTCGCCGCCCTCACCACGATCGCGCTGCTTTTCTGGGGCCTAGATGAGGCATTGTACCGCGCACAGCATCGACGATCGGATGCGTGATCATGACGAGGCTCGATCGATCGCAGCGAGTCTGCCTCGGGTGGGTTGCGGCGGCAATCGTGAAAGTCAGTTGCCAATGCCGTTACCCTTCGACTATTGACGGCGTCATACTGACTGCGTTAAGATGCCACGAACGTTAGCACACATCCTTCCATGCGCTTTCCTATCGTCACAGCCGCCCTTCTGACTGCCGCTCTAGTTCTGGGTTGCTCGCCAGCCGCCGAGACCATGACCGCCGAGAGCCACTCTGGCGAGGTCGATCGTGTAGAGTCCGATGAGCGGCTGGCACCGCTCGAGGCGTTTCTCGATTTCAACGACGTCCACGTCACGCGCTTCCGTGAAGTCGCCCTAACACCTGGTATCCGAGCCCAGAGTGAGTACGAGATCGAGGTCCGCGTAGGCGGGCATCCGTCCACACTCCGTGCCATGGTCTACGAGTCTGCTGCGGACGCCGAGGCTTACGGGCGGGTGTTCAGTAACGTCTCGCGTGGAGATGTGCCGCCCCGCGGTGGAGGGGGACAGTTAAATCCCTATGTGCGCGTTTACCGTTCTGGGGCGCTGGTCGTCGAGGCGTCGGGTAGCCGTGGAATGCTCGTGCACCAGCGCCTGCGCGACGTGTTTGGCCAGGCGCAGCCGCGCTAGCTGGTTCGGGTCAATCCCGCACTCGGACAGACAGTGCCGGGGCAGGCTTTGACTCCTCGATTGCGGCCGCGCCTCGCGCCGTGCGTCTTGGGAGACTGACAGGTCGAACCTCACGTGCGACCGCGAGGCGTGGCTCAGCGTCCTCCGGGCGCCAGTTGAGGAGAGTCTCCAGCGTGCCAGCCACGTCCTCATGCTGCATTAGCCGCTGTCGTAGCTGGCTGGCGTTCCGGTGGCCCTTGAAGTAGCCGCCGTACATCCGCCGCATCTCGAGCACGCCCTTTCGCTCGCCCAGCCATTCTGCTTTGAGCTGCACATGCTCGGCTACGACCGAGACACGTTCTTCCCAGGTGGGAGGATCGGGGATCTCACCCGTTTCGAGGAAGGCCCGGGCGTCGCGGAAGATCCAGGGGTTGCCGATGGCGCCCCGACCGATCATCACCGCGTCAACACCGGTCTCGTCGAACATCGCCTTGATGCGGTGTGGATCGTAGGCGTCGCCGTTACCGATTAGCGGAATGTCGCGCAGGCCCTCATCCCTAATTTGTCGGAAGTACTCCCAGCGGGCTTCCCCGCGATACATCTGCGACCGGGTTCGTGCGTGGACTGCGAGCGCCGCAATCCCGCTGCTCTCGAGCATCCGCGCCACCTCCGTGATGCGAATGCTCTGATCGTCCCATCCGAGTCGAGTCTTTACGGTCACTGGTCTGGTCGCGACCTCAAGCACCGCCTCGGTGAGGGACTGCATTTTGGGGATGTTGCGCAGAATGCCGGCACCGCCATCCTTACAGACGACCTTCTTCACCGGACAGCCGAAGTTGATATCGATCAAGTCGGGACCGGCGCGATCGACCACCGACGCGGCGTGACGAACCTGGTCCAACTCGCCGCCAAAGATCTGGATGGCCAGCGGACGCTCCTGGTCGTAGAAGTCGAGCTTCTGAATCGAGTCCTCGGCGCCGTACATGAGTCCTCCTGACGAGATAAACTCGGTGTACAGCAGGTCGGCGCCGAACCGCTTACAAAGCAGCCGGAAAGGCGGGTCGCTTACGTCCTCCATCGGTGCGAGGAGCAGCGGCCGATCGCGAAGCCCGATGTTGCCGATTCTCACGGCGCCGTGTCAGGTGTGGGTTTGGGAGTCCGCAAAATGGATCGGGCGGATGCATGTTCCGTCTGTACCGTAACCTCACAGCCGAGCGGCACGTATTCGTCGGCGTGTCCGTGAGCCCACACGGACGGTCTTCCCTTCCCTTGTTCGAGCACGCTCATGATCAGTCGCCATCTACACTTCTTGGTCCTGGCTCCAATGGTATTGCTGCTCGCCGGCTGCGGCGGAGGCACGCTGGGCCAGCGGGTAAGTGCCGAGTACATCGGATGCGGTGGATTAAT
>JBJHBB010000510.1:0-2526 GCA_050485265.1 Rhodothermales bacterium
TTTGGCGGCCACGACGGAACACGAATCGAGCGGCGTGCCAGCGGCGGGCTCGCGGAGGTCGACCCTCGCTCGCGCGCCGTCGATGGAGACTTCATTCACCGAGCCAAAAGCAGCGAGGTCAGAGAAATACTCTCGCCTCCTGTCGGTCACGGGCGGCTCGTCCATTAGCATCTCGACCACGCGCTGAGCCGGTAGAAGCACGGGAGCGCGGGACGTTACCGGATAGACAGCATCGCAGCGCAGCCGCTCCGGGTCGGCCGCGAGACTCGCGAAGTACAGGTTCAGCGTTCGTTCTTCGGCAAATACGATGTCCACCGACAGGGCTTCCTCCTCCGGCGTTCCGTCCTGCCACACCGAAAGCGCGATCCGGCCCTCGATGTCATAGGTGGGCAACGTCACGGCTCCTCGAAACGGTCCGTACCGACGGGCGCCCACTACCTCAGACGACACGGTGCCCTCGGTAAGGACCTCATCGTCCGCCGTCAACTTGTAGCGAACGGTTCGGCCTCGCTCCGTGAAGCCCTCCAGAGGAACAACCGGGTTGGTGAGGGTGGCCCCTGAACGCGGCGCTACTAGAACCAGCGGGGGAGCATCGAGGATGATGATCGAGTCGGGCCGAACGCGGTCCCCCGTCACGTGCTCGCCGACGACACGGACGATCAAGCCGGGGAGCACTTCCAACTGCCCCGAAGGACCGCCCTCCCCCGCCGCAAGGTGGTAACGGCCTGAGGTTGTGACGGACCACATCCGCCCGTTCGCATCCTCGATGAGAGTCGCTCCTGCGGACCGCGCTACTTCCAGAACGCGGCCCTCGATCTCGATGTGACCGTCACCGGCGCGCTCGCTTTCCGCATCCTCACCGCGGCACGCGGCAAGCGTGACGATCAGGCAAGTCAATAGAAGGGCGGATTGGAGTCTCATGATTGCGCGCAGTGGGGGAAGGCCACTCAATTGCCCCAACCCCGCTACTGGTTTCCCAGCTGCTGTGAAAGTGCGACGACTGGATGCACCGCCTCTCGGCCCGTGCGATCCTTGATCTGATGCCGGCACGACGTTCCGGAGGCCACGATGCAAGCCTCCGCCGGGGCGGCACGAATGGCTGGGGCCAGCACACGCTCGGCCATCGCGATCGAGACGTCCTCGTGCTCTGCCTCATAGCCAAACGACCCGGCCATTCCGCAGCATCCGGCATCGAGCGCCTCAACTTCGAAGCCGGCGATCTCAAGACTTTCGATTCCGGGAGCGACGCCCGAGAGGGCCTTCTGGTGACAGTGGGCGTGCAGCACGGCGCGTGAACCAGATGGAGGAGACGTCCCCCGAAACCGATCGGCGTGCAGCGCGACGAACTCTTCGAAGGTCAAGGCTGCCGCCATGACGGTCTGCACGCGGTCGTCATCCGGTATCAATCTTGGCGCTTCGTCTCGGAGCGTAAGCAGACAACTGGGCTCGAGTCCTACGATAGGAGCTCCCCCTGCCACAAGCGGATGAAGAACGTCAACGAGGCGCCTCACTCGCTCGCGGGCGTCCTTGAGGAAACCCTTCGAAATGAACGACCGGCCGCAACAGGCATACTGGGGCACGACCGGTTTGAACCCGAAGCGCTGCAGCAGGCTCACCGCCGCGCGAGCGATTTCCGGCTCGTGAAAGCGCGCCCAGGTGTCGACGAATAACACCACCTCGTCGCCCGTGGCGGCAGCCACTTCACGCTCGTGGAATGGGTCGTTTGAAAACGGCGGGAGCGCTCGGCTCCCGAAGCCGATGCGGCGCAGTGCTCGTGCGGCCACCCCTGAACGCATCGCGGCGTTAGCGATTGGCGCCAGGCGCCCGGACAGACGCTTGCTGGTATCAGGCTGGTTGGCGATCATCCGGGTGCGCAATGGCGGCGACTGATTCTGCCAGCGCATCGAGAGCCACTCGGCCTTCATCCCCGCCATGTCGATCGCTGCCGGACACTCGGATCGGCATGCCTTGCAAGAGATGCAGAGGTCCATCACCGCATCCATCTCATCCGAGTGGAGCGCCTCCCGAGGAAGGGCGCCCGAGAAAACGTTACGCAGGGCGTTGGCGCGACCGCGGGTAGAGTCCTGCTCCTCACGCGTCACCATGAAGGGCGGGCACATCGTGCCGGAAAGGCGCTTCCGACACACGCCCTGACCATTGCAGGCCTCGACCGCGGCTGCAAGCCCGTCCACGCCCCAGTCCATCTCGGTGTCGAGAGGGATGACCTGCAGCGGCCGCTCAACGCGAAGATTCTCCGTCATCGGCGGCGCCTGCACGACCCTCCCCGGATTGAAGCGGTTCTCAGGATCGAAGGCCTGCTTAACCTCGACATACGTGTCGTAGAGCTCCTGGCCGTAAAACGAGGGCGCGAGCCAGCTCCGTGCGAGCCCGTCGCCGTGCTCGGAGGAGATGATGCCCCCAAACTCCTTGACGAGTTCGGCCGACGAGGCAGCGATCGCACGCATCTTCGATACCTCCGAGGCCTGCCGGATGTCAAGGAAGGGGCGCACGTGAAGGCAGCCGGCC
>JBJHBB010000511.1:0-2519 GCA_050485265.1 Rhodothermales bacterium
TGCTCGAGTCTGCCATCGGCGACGGGGTGAAGCAGGTGTACGAGTCCGAGATGCAGCCGCGGGCGAAGTTGCGGCGGGTGGGCTAGACCGGTAGTGGCGCGGGCAATGGCTGGGCGGAAATTGAGGATTGCGGTTGTCGCGCCTTCGGCGGTTCCATCGTCGACCCCTGGCGGTAGGGGACACTTCAGTGAGAAAATGAGCCGACTACTTGCCGAACGCGGGCACGACGTGACGGTGTTCCGTGGCACAACTGGGGCGCCACAAGAAGGCGTGGTCGACGGTGTCCACTACGTAAGTATAAACGGCGGCCGACGTTTTCGAGTTCTGAAGCGCCTTACCCTAAATCGGCTTCGAATGACCCTCTCGCAGTTGGGCTTCAATCTAGAGACTCGCCGAGCTCTTCGACGGATTCATCGTCAGGAACCCTTCGACGTCGTTCATTGCACCCTCAATCATGCAACCGGCTTTTTGCAGGTCGTCCGGCCAATAGCGCCGACGGTGCTTCGATGCTCCTCGCATATGCCGACTGTCAACCAATTGAAGTACCGAACGAGACTTGACGACAAGCTTACGGCTAGGCTCGAAAGTTGGTCATTGAGCAGGGCATCTTCAGTTTACATGCCAAGTGAGCATGTGCGTTCCCTGTATGGACGTGAACTGGCCGGCAAGCCGAACGTCCGAGTCATTCGCACCCCGTACGATCCGGAGTTTCGTCGTCCTACCGACTTGAACTATGAACACGGCCGGATATTCTTCTTCACCGCGTACCTGGAGGAGCTAAAGGGGATCTACGATCTGGCGACGGCGCTTGGCTACGTTGCCGACGTTGAACCGGCGGCTCGGCTCGTTGTTGCAGGGAGTCCGCGAGTCGAGAATCAGGTAGACACGGCCACCGAAATGCAGAGACGCGCAGGTGAAAGCGCAGATCGGCTCCAGTTCCTAGGCTTCATCTCGCGGGATGAACTGCAGCACGAACTCTCTCGTGCCCATGTCGTCGCCCTCCCGTCCCACTTTGACAACCTTCCGAACGCGTTGCTGGAGGCGATGCATTTCAGGTCCCTGGTGGTAGCCACTCGGGACTCGAGTCTTGACGAGGTTGTGCGTGACGGCGAGAACGGCTACCTGTGTGCCGCCCGTGACCCGCGCGACCTCGCAGATGCAATTCTTCGCGCCATGAGTGATCCACATGCCCGCAAGGTGCGTGATGCAGCGAGTAATACTGTCGATCGAGATTACGCTCCGGAAGCGTTCGTTGACAATCTTGAGAGCTATATGAGCCAGGTCGTCGATGCTTCGAGTTGAAGCGAAGGTGGGCGCATGCTCAGCCATGAGTTCGAGACTTGCTCACGGTACTTCGTCCGCCCGCAACCTCACCTCCACGAGTGTCAGAGCCTGGCATGATGGGACCTCATATGATGATTGAGGCCTTTGTTCGCAGCGCCTCTGAGCGCACTTCCGAGATGGCGGCATCGCTACTTGGTGAGGTGGGTGTCCTGCAAGAAGTCGCGAGTGTAGAGATGTCCCCCTCGAGCGTAGCGTTGGAATATTGCCTAAGGGAGGGACGCAAGCGGGGTGCCGAATGGGTCATGATCTGCGATGGGGACGTGCTTACGAACCTAGGTTCGGTCGAACAGCTGGTGGGACAACTCGGTGAGCTTGAGTCCAAGGACCTCGTAGTCATCTCTCGTGTAGTTGACAAGCTCTTTGGTGAGATCCGGACTGGTGGAATTCGGGTATACCGCTCCTCAGTCGTGGACCTGCTCGATGCCGAGGTACTCTGTATCGGTTCCACTCGTCCTGACAGTTCTCTCATTCCCCAAATGCGACAAGCGGGTTATCGAGCCATGGAGAGTTCCGTTGTAGTCGGCCTACACGATTACGAGCAGTACTATCGTGACCTGTATCGAAAGGGTTACTTCCACTACGTAAAGCACGCGTCCTTTCGCCAGAGACTGCTGGAAAGCTGGACCGATCAGTGTCGGGTTGATGACGACTTTCTGGCAACACTGGCCGGGTTTGCGGATGCAATGACCGGTCCGCTTATCGAGGCAGATGTGTCGTTGTTCGATCCCGATAAGATTGCACAGCGACTTGCCCTGTTGGGTCTTGCCGAGAAGCGGCCAGACCTTGACGCGATGCACATCATGACGCGTGTGCGGTCCATGACGGAAGGTACCGAGGGGTCCGAGCCAAGTTTGAAGAGCTTGATGGTAGCGACTCCTGTATCGCGCCGGCTCGTGAGGGCCGCGGCTCGTCGGGTTCCATGGAGGATCGTCCGTGTACGTCGCTCGTAACACCCGCCTAGTGCCGAGATGTTGTGAGTAGTCGACTCTCAACCGCAGGTGTGCGCAACGCTGCTTGGCGAGCGAAGTACTTCGTTCGAGAGCGCGGGCGGCTGGCCTCTCTGCGGCTGCGTGTTCCAGCGCGGGGTCAGCGCCGGAGATCAGATGTGATCGTGAGCCTCACGACGTTCCCTGGGCGCATCGCAAATCTGTGGGTGCCAATTGAAGCCCTTCTGC
>JBJHBB010000512.1:0-2503 GCA_050485265.1 Rhodothermales bacterium
GAAGCCGGCGAATACGCTGTTCGAGGGCAGCCGCTCGGCCAGCCGTTCGCGTGCGGGCCCATCCCCGACCACCATCGGGCGCACCGGCTTGCCTGCCGCGACGAGCCGATTCACCACGGAAGCATATACGTCGAGTCCCTTTTCCCAGACCAACCGACTCACGAACGTCACCACAACCTCATCGTCGTCGACACCCAGGCTTCGGCGCCAGGCCATGTCCCGGAGGTCAGGACGAAATCGATCCGTCTCGACGCCTCGTTCCCAAATCCTCAGACCGTGGTCAATGCCATGCTCCCGGAGCACATCCGCCATGGAATCGCTCGGTACGAAGATCTGGTCGCAATGACGATAAAACCAGCGCCCGTAGGCCCAGAGGGCGCCCTCCATCCACCCGAGGCGATAGAAGTCCAGGTAGGAGGTGAAGTGAGTGTGGTAGGTTGCCACTGCTGGCACGTTCCTCCGCCGAGCCCACCGCAGGGCTTGTGTACCGAGCAGATCCGGCGTAGCGACATGCACGAGGGTAGGATCGAACTCCTCGAGGCGCTCACGCACCCTCCGTGGAAGCCCGAGGGACAACCGGTACTCGGCGCGGCCCGGAATGGGGACGGACGGCACCGGAACGAGTGTCCCCTCATGATCGACCGGCGGATCGGTGACGGTCGGCCCGAACACAAGTACCGGCACTCCGCGACGTTGTAGATACGCTACCACGCGGTTCAGCGTTCGTGACACGCCGTCCAGGATGTGATTGTAGTTGCCGGTGAATAGCGCCACGCGGAGCGCGCCGTCCATCTTGACATCCTGTTCGGTCGGCGTCTCGGTCATGCGACCGCCAACCCGGTGCCTCGCCGATGGTTCACGCATGGGTCACCAGGGCGGCGTAGCTCTCTTGCCGGGCCTCGTCCAGAACGCTCGCCCACACGCGGCGGATGCTCTTCTCGGTCGCGGGAAAGTCGAAATCAAAGGGGTGGACGGCCAGGCGCAACAGAGCGCGCCTCCTGTACAGCCGCCTCAGTATTGGCGTGCCGCCAATCGACGTCCACCGGCGGGGAAGCGTGCGCGTGGCCCATGTAATGACCGGCGCCGCAATGTCTACGTTGCTTCGGAGGTCGTGCACGGCAGCCCTGCTCTCCCAGAAATCAAAGCCCGCCTCATAGAGGACGGCGGCCAGATCGTCGGTGTGGAGCCACGCTGGCGGTACAAATCCACGGGGTTGATCACCAATCACCCGCTCGAACATCTCGATCCCATCCTCCACGCGGCTCCGGGCCTCCGTCGGGTGGAGACTCAGAAACTCGCCTTCGCCACCTGTCGCGAAGCGTCGCTTGAGCCGGGTTCCGAGTGGGCCTCTCGACCTACGGCCCGGTTCGGTTTCGCGGTGGTAGTAACCATGGAGTACCCACTCGACTTTGAACGGCCGTTCCCGCCTGCACCAATCGATGAACTCGGGCGTATCCGCCCGACTGAATCCGTGGTAGTCCGGTATGAGCAGGTAAGCCACCTGCTCGACGCCCAGATCTTCCAGGACAGCCTCCGCACGCTGCAAGCGCGGGAGGTGAAACGGAGTCACATCATGAAGCGATAGCAACGCGCGCCGATGCACGCTCGAGGGCTCCATTGGTGTGTAGACGGTCTTCGTAGAACTCCACCATTCTACCTATCGCGTAGTCCCATTCGCCATAGCGTTCAGCCGCCTCTCGAGCCCGACGGGCGTAAGCAGGAAGCGGTGTGTCGATCGCCTGCCCGACCACGCGTGCGAAGTCTTGTCCATCTCCCGCGCGGAAAATGAACGGGCAGTCGGACTCGGTGAGCAATTCCGCCGTCCCTCCGCGATCGGGTCCGACTACCACCAGGCCGCTGGCCATGGCCTCGAGAACTCCCAGGCCGAACGTCTCGTGAGGGCCCGGTGCGAGGAAGATGTCGTGCTCGCGGTAGATGCGAGCCAGTTCCGCTCGATCGCCTACGTACCCATCAAACTTGTATCGGGGATGCTGATAGGAGGCGAACTCGCGCTCAAACTTTCCTCGACCGAGGACGGTCAACTCGACTTCGGGACGGGCGAGAAGAGCGTCGAGTTGAGAGAGCAGCAGACCTGCGCCCTTCTCGATGCCGAGACGCCCAGCGTAGAGCAGACGCACGCGCCGCTGGTCGCGAGTCCGGCGCTGCCCTTCGAAAAAGAGCGGATCCGTGCCAAAGCTCCGGCGAATGACATTGTCGACACCCCAACTCGAAAGGTGGTGCTCCATGAACCGGCTGGAGACGATCGTCACGTCATAGCGATTCTGAAGCCCGTAGAACATCCGCGCCGAGGCTGAAGCGAGGCGGGCCCTGAACCCGTTCAGGCTGTTCGCGGCCCGTGCCCAGGGCTGCACCCAGGCATGCACGGCATCCGAGTGATGGAACGAGGCGAGCATACCGTCGAAGGCACCGCTCTTGCGCATGAGCAGCGAGAACATTCCGCTCAACCAAGGATCCCCCACTTCCAACACGTGCGGGTCTACGT